>NZ_JAGPXV010000595.1:0-3711 GCF_018070405.1 Micromonospora sp. D75 | reverse complement strand
GGAGGGCGCCGACTACGGCGCCCTGGTGGTCAAGGGCGACTCCGGCATCACCAGCGCCAAGCAGCTCGAAGGCAAGACCGTCTCGGTCAACGTCCTCACCAACATCGCCGCCGCGGCGGCCCGCGAGGCGGTCCGCGCCGACGGCGGCGACCCGACGAAGGTCAAGCTCGTCGAGATCCCGTTCCCGCAGGCGCCCGCCGCGGTCAGCACCGGCCGGGTGGACGGCGCCTGGGTGGTCGAGCCGTTCCTGTCGGCGGCCAAGGCGCAGGGCGCGGTGCCGGTCGGCTGGGGCTTCACCGACCTGGCGCCCGACCTCACGGTCTCCGCCTGGTACGCGGCCGGCTCCTACACCTCGAAGAACGCGAAGACCGTCACCGCGTTCCGGGACGCGGTGCGGGAGGCGTACGCGTACGCCCGCGACCACGAGGACGAGGTGCGCGCGAAGATCCCCACGTTCACCGAGATCAAGCCGGAGGTGGCCGCGAAGATCACCCTGACCGGCCTGCGTGACGAGGTCAGCCGGCAGGCCGCCGAGAAGCTCGCCGGCTACGCCCAGCGCGACGGGCTCATCACCACCACACCCGACCTCGACGAACTGATCCTCAAGTGAGAAGGCGGTGGCTCGGCGCCCTGGGCCTGGCGGGCGCTGCAACGGCCTACGAGATCCTCGCCCGCCTGTTCTTCGACCCGGCTTACGTGCCGCCGCTGAGCGCCGTGGTTCCGGAGGCGCTGCGCCTGCTCACCGAGGAACGGTTCTGGGCGGCGACCGGCCGTACGCTGGCGGCGGTGGCGGTCGGCCTGGTCATCGCGCTGGCCGCCGGCATCCTGGCCGGGTTCGCGCTCGGCTCGGTGCCGCAGGTGCGCCGGGCCACCTCCTCCACTCTCGACTTCCTGCGGCCGGTCCCGTCGATCGTGCTGATCCCGGTGCTGGTGCTCGTGCTCGACGTCCGGCAGATCACGGTGCTGCTGGTCGCCGTGTCCTGCTTCTGGATCGTCGTGTTCCAGGTGCTCTACGGCCTGCGTGACGTGGACCGGGTGGCGGTCGAGACCGCCCGCGCCTTCCGGCTCGGCCGGCTGGCCCGGATCGTGCACGTCACCTGGCCCACGGTGCTGCCGTACCTGGGCACGGCGCTGCGCCTGATCGTCTCGGTCGCGCTGGCCCTCGCACTGACCGGCGGGCTGGTCATGGGCGCCGCCGGACTCGGCGAGATGATCTGGAGCAGCCAGGAGTCCGGCGAGTCCACCGGCATGTACGCGCTGGTGCTGCTCACCGGCGGGCTCGGCATCGGCCTCGACCAGCTCGCCCGGCTGGCCGAGCGGCGGCTGCTGCACTGGCACGTGGCGACCCGCCGGGAGGCCCTGGCATGAAGGCCCTCGGGTACGCGCTCGGCCTGCCCGCGGCGCTCGTGGCCGCCTGGTGGGTGGCCAGCGACGGCAGCACCAACGTGTTCCTGCCGCCGCTGCGCACGATCGTCGAGGCGTTCCGGGACGTGTGGTTCTCCGACACGTTCGTCCGCGACGTGGTGCCCAGTCTGTGGCGCCTCGCCGCCGGCTACACGATCGCGCTCGCCGCCGGCGTCGTCCTCGGCTTCGTGATCGGGCGGTGGGCGGTGCCCCGCGCGCTGACCGGCCCGCTGCTGGCGTACTTCCGGGTGCTGCCCGCCCCGGTGCTGATCCCGGTGCTGCTGGTGGCGGTCGGCATCGGCGACACGACCAAGCTGGTCGTCATCACTGTGGGCGCGGTCTGGCCGATCCTGCTCAACACCGCCGACGGCGTCCGCGCCGCCGACGAGGTCGGGCTGGAGACCGCCGCGGCGTACCGGCTGCCGCGCCGCACCCGGCACCTGCTGGCGCTGCGCGGCGCGAGCCCGCAGATCTTCGCCGGCGCCCGGCAGGCCCTCGGCCTGTCGATCATCCTGATGGTGGTCAGCGAGATGCTGATGAGCACCGACGGGCTCGGCTTCACAGTGGTGCAGTTCCAGCGCAGCTTCGCCATCCCGCAGATGTGGAGCGGGGTGCTGCTGATCGGCCTGCTCGGGTTCGGGCTCGCCAAACTCTTCGAGCTCGTCGAGCGGCGCGCGTTGCGCTGGCATCGCGGCCACACCGGACAACTCACGGAGCGACCATGACCTCCCTGCTCGAGATCGCCGGGATCGGCAAGACCTACCGGGCCCGGGAACGCACCGTCGAGGTGCTGACCGCGATCGACCTGACCGTGTCCGAGGGCGAGTTCGTCGCGCTCGTCGGCCCGTCCGGCTGCGGCAAGACCACCCTGCTCAAGATCGTCGCCGGGCTGCTGCCGGCCACCGTGGGGCAGGTCCGGTTCGGCGGCCGTCCGGTCACCGAACCGCCGCCCGGCCTCGGCGTCGTCTTCCAGGAGTACGGCCGCAGCCTGTACGCCTGGAAGACGGTCCGGCAGAACGTCGAGCTGCCGCTGCGGCACCTGGACCTGAGCCGGGCGCGGCGGCGGGAACTCGTCGCCGACGCGCTCGACGCGGTCGGACTCGGCGCGGCCGGCGACGCGTACCCCTGGCAGCTCTCCGGCGGCATGCAGCAGCGCGTCGCGATCGCCCGCGCGGTCGCCTACCGGCCCCGGCTGCTGCTGATGGACGAGCCGTTCTCCGCCGTCGACGCGCAGACCCGCGCCGACCTGGAGGACCTGGTGGCCACGCTGTGGAAGCGCTACGGCATGACCATCGTCTTCGTCACCCACGACATCGACGAGGCGGTCTACCTCAGTCAGCGCGTCGTGGTGCTCGGCGCCGGCGTCTCCGGCGTCCAGGCCGACATCCCGGTCGACCTGCCCGCCGACCGGGAACAGATCGGCACCCGTTCCTCCGCCCGCTTCGGCGAGCTGCGCACCCGAGTGTGGACGCAGGTCCGCCGTACCCCCGAGAGCGAGATGGTATGAGCAACGCCCGATGGACCGACACCGGCGGCGGCGAGGGCCCGCTGTGGTCCTTCCGAGTCGGTGAGGTCGAGGTCTTCCCGATCCGCGAGGTCGACTACTTCGTGGACCCGGCCGAGTTCTTCCCGCAGCTGGCGACCGAGTCGTGGACCGACGGCGCGTTCTACACCCGGGAGCCGTTCACCCACGACGGCCGGATCCTGCTCAACCAGGAGGCCCACCTGCTGCGTACGCCGGACCGGCTGATCCTGGTCGACGCCGGCGGGGGCAACGGCAAACCGCGCAACGGCGGCGTGTTCGACCGGGCGGACCGGCCGTTCCTGGAACAGTTCGCCCGCGCCGGGGTGTCGCTCGGCGACATCGACACCGTCGTCTTCACCCACCTGCACGTCGACCACGTCGGTTTCGCCACCAGCGCGGACGGCCGCGGCGGCTGGGAGCCGACCTTCCCGAACGCCCGGTACCTGGTGGTCCGGGAGGAGTTCGACTGGTGGACCGGCCCGGACGGCGCGCGGGCCATGCAGCGTACCGGCGACTACATCGCCGACAGCATCCTGCCGCTGCGCGACGCCGGGGTGCTCGACCTGATCGAGGCCGACCACGTCCTGTCCCCGCAGGTGCACCTGGTGCCCGCGTTCGGTCACACGCCCGGCAACGTCTACCTGGTCGTCGAGTCGGCCGGGCAGCGGGCGCTGTTCGCCGGCGACATGCTGCACCACGGCGTCCAGCTGGAACGGCCGGAGTGGAGCATCCGCTACTGCGTGGTGCCGGGTGACTCCGCCGACCAGCGCCGCCGGCTGCTG
>NZ_JAGPXV010000594.1:0-3712 GCF_018070405.1 Micromonospora sp. D75 | reverse complement strand
CTGCACGACCTGGCCGCGCGGCGGCTCGGCGTACCCCTGGTGCGTCTGCTCGGCGGCACGGCGCTGCGGGTGCCGACGGATGTCACGCTGGCCGCCGGCGACGCGGTCGACCTGGCCGCGACGGCGGCGCGGCGCGGTGCCGAGGGGTTCGGGGTGCTCAAGCTCAAGGTCGGCACCGACGCCCGCGGCGACCTGGACCGGGTGCGCGCGGTGCGGGCCGCGGTCGGGCCGGACGTGCGGATCCGGCTGGACGCCAACCAGGGCTGGACGCCCCGGGAGGCGGTGCGGGTGATCCGCGCGATCGAGGACGCGGGGCTCGACGTCGAGCTGGTCGAGCAGCCGGTGCACCGCCGTGACCTGGACGGGCTGGCCTGGGTCAGCGACCGGGTCGGGCTGCCGATCCTGGCCGACGAGTCCGTCTTCGACGTGCGGGACATGGTCGAGGTGATCCGGCGGCGGGCCGCCGACATGGTCAACGTGAAGCTGGCCAAGTGCGGTGGGCTGCAACCGGCCCGCACGCTGCTGGACCTGGCCGCCGCGCACGGCATGGGCACCATCGTCGGCTCGATGATGGAGGGCCCGGTCGGCGTGGGCGCCGCCGCCAGCCTGGTCGCCGCCTACGGCACCACCGCCGTGTCGGACCTCGACGCCGCCTGGTGGCTGGCCTGGTCGCCGGTGACCGGCGGCATCCGGTACGAGGGCGCGAGCGTGCTGCTGCCGGACGCGCCGGGTCTCGGCGTCACCGGCCTCCGTGAAGCTAAAATTCAGTCACATGGTTGAGTAGCGGCAGAATTTTTCATATGGTCGCCCGGAGAAGCATTCCAGAGAGGGGTACGCGTGGCGCCTCAACCGTGCCGACAGGCCGTCGTACGGGTGCCGGTGGCGACCCTGTGGACAGCACCCGATGCGGTGCGCCCGATCGACCGGCCCGCTCTCGCCGACTGCCCCGACGTCGCCGGCTGGATCGCCGGGATGGACCGCGACCAGCGGGTCGGTGACTGCGTCCTGACCCAGTTGCTGCTCGGCGAGCCGGTACGGATCACCGAGACGCGGCCGGACGGCTGGGCCCGCGTCGTCGCGCTCGGCCAGCCCGCCGCGAAACACGGCGCCGACGGCTACCCGGGCTGGGTGCGGACCGCCCACCTGACCACAGCCGAGCCGGCCGGCGCCGCGCTGACCGTCGACGTCGCCCACACCACGCTGCACGCCTCGCCGGGCGGCGCACCCGCGCTTCGCGGCCTGGTGCTCGGCACCCGCCTGGAGTCGGCCGGGCGGCCGGTGGACGGCGGGCGACCGGTCCGCGTACCGGGTCGGGCCGACCCGCTGTGGGCCCCGGAGGGCGACCTGGTGCCGCTGCCGGCCGAACGCCCCGAGGCCAAGGAGGTGCTCGCGGTCGCCGAGCGGCTGCGTGACCTGCTCTACGTCTGGGGCGGCCTGTCCACCGACGGCCGCGACTGCTCCGGGCTGGTCCACCTGGCCTGGCGGCGGCACGGGATCACGCTCCCCCGCGACGCCGACGACCCGGCGGACGCGACGACGCCGGTGGCGCTCGGCGACGAACGTCCCGGCGACCTCTACTTCTTCGCGCGGCCCGGCCGGCGCGTCCACCACGTCGGGATCGTCTCGGCCGAGCCGCACGGCGGCCGGCGCCGGATGCTGCACGCCTGCTACCTGACCCGCCGGGTGGTCGAGGAGGAGCTGCCCGCCGACCGGGCCGCCACGCTCGTCGGCGCGCACCGCGTCTGACCCTGCGGTCAGGGGCGGGTCTTGACCAGCTCCCGTCGCCGGTCCCGCGACGACTTCGCCAGGCTTGCCGCAGTGGCCACGGCCAGGGTGCCGAGGATGACGGTGAGCGACAGCCAGATCGGGATGTGCGGGGCCCACCCCACGGGCTCGCCGCCGTTGATGAACGGCAGGTGGTTGTCGGCGAGCGCCTCCAGCATCAGCTTCACGCCGATGAAGCCGAGCACCACGGCGAGGCCGTAGCTGAGGTAGATGAGCCGGTCCAGCAGGCCGCCGAGCAGGAAGTAGAGCTGCCGCAGCCCCATCAGCGCGAAGACGTTGGCGGTGAAGACCAGGTACGGCTCCTGGGTGATGCCGAAGATCGCCGGGATCGAGTCGAGCGCGAAGATCAGGTCGGTGGTGCCGATCGCGATCATCACGATCAGCATCGGGGTGAACAGCCGCCGACCGTTCTCCCGGGTGGTGATCTTCGCCCCGTCGTAGTCCCGGGACAGCGGCAGCGCCCGCCGGCTCCACCGGATCAGCACGTTCTCGCTGAACTCGTCCTCGTCCGGCTCGCCCTGCCGGGCCAGGTTCACCGCGGTGTAGATGAGGAACGCGCCGAAGATGTAGAACACCCAGGAGAACTGGGAGATCAGCGCCGCGCCGGCCGCGATGAAGCCGCCGCGCATGACCAGCGCCAGGATGATGCCGACGAGCAGCACCTTCTGCTGATACTGCCGGGGCACCCCGAAGCGGGCCATGATGATGACGAAGACGAAGAGGTTGTCCACCGAGAGGCTGTACTCGGTGAGCCAGCCGGTGTAGAACTCCCCCGCCACGCGGCCACCGGCGGTCAGCCAGAGCACCCCGCCGAAGATCAGCGCCAGGCCGACGTAGAAGCCCACCCAGAGGCTGGACTCGCGGACGCTGGGCTCGTGCGGTCGCCGGCCGATGATGAACAGGTCGGCGAGCAGGACCGCGATCATCGCGATCAGCGTTACCGCCCACACCAATGCGGACACGTTCAAATCCATCCTCCGGCAGACACGCGGCCTCGGGCACACCGTACGCCGGGTGGGCTGCAGGGGTGCGTCGACGCCGACAGGGGTGACTGTCGGAGGTCTCTTCCGCCGGAGCCTGACAGCAGGTTCCGACCGACGGAGCCGGGTCGGGCCACCGTAAGGTACCGGCGCTCTTCCGTGCTGACGACTCCACCGCGAGGGAATACTCCCCTCCTCGGGCGCCATTGTTCACCATCACACCCAGGTGCCGCATCTCCGGGCCGTCGTACGGCTGGGTGACGTGCGCCGCCTCACCCCGCGCAGCGCATCCTAGGAGGCTAGCCCAGCAACTCTCGCCCGGGCGTCTCCCCCGGTGCGTACACCCGGCGGGGTGGCATGGCAGGCTGCGGACATGGTTCTTGAGGTCGCGCTGATCGATGTGACGCCCGGAAACGAGGACGACTTCGCCGCCGCCTACGCGCAGGCACGGCCGATCCTCGCCGGCGCCGAGGGCTGCCGTTCCGTGCGGATGACCCGGGGCGTGGAGTCGCCCACCCGGTTCGTCCTGCTGGTCGAGTGGGACTCGGTCGAGGCGCACGACGTGAACTTCCGCCAGACCGACCGGTTCGCGCAGTGGCGCGGGCTGATCGGCCCGTACTTCGCGGGGCCGCCGCTGGTCGAGCACTTCACCGACGTCCCGGCCTGAACTGTCGTACCCGTGCCGTAGCCTGCGCGCTGCGCGGCCACCGGCCCCGACGGTCATCGGGGGCGCCGGGCCCGGTGGTCGCGCCAGCTCGTGCCGGTCGATCCAGCTCGCGCCGGTCAGCCCAGGTCGTGCGGATCGCGCTGACGGGGCACCGGCGCGGCGCCCAGCCGCCGGGCCACCAGCTCGGCCGTGGCATCGGGTGGCAGCGCGACCGCGAGCAGCCGCTCGATGACCCGTTCGTAGTGGCTCACGTCCGTCTCGGACACCAGGCGCACGTCGG
>NZ_JAGPXV010000593.1:0-3713 GCF_018070405.1 Micromonospora sp. D75 | reverse complement strand
GCCCTGACCCCACCGGCGGGTCCGGCCCTGACGCCGCCCGCCGGCCCGGCCCTCGCACCGGCCGCCGGGGCCGGCCTGGCCGTCGGGCCGTCGTCGCCACCGGCTGTCCGGCCGGCGCGCACGCCGACCGTCGGGTCCGCGCCCGTACCGACCGCCGGACCGGCGTCGGCCCCGCCGGTCGGTCCGGCCCGCACGGCGCCCCCCGCCGGTGGTCGCCCGTCGGCCCCGGCCGGGCCGGAACCGGTCGGCCCGCCCACCGGACGGCCCGGCACGCGGTCGCCGATCCGGCAGCGGGTGCCCGGCGCGAACCTCCCGGCCCCCGCGCCCACCACCCCGGCCGCCCCGGCGACCGGCGGGCCGCTGATCGGCGTACCGGCCGATCCGGCCTCCGTCCGGGCCCTGGTCGAGGCGTTCCAGGACGGCGTACGCCGGGCCGAGGGCCACACCACCCTCGTCCCGCCCGCAACGGAGCGTCCCCGGCTGAGCCGGCGGGTGCCGGGCGCGAATCTGGCCGACACCCCGGTCCAGTCCACGCCCCCGGCCAGCTCCGACCCCGGCGACCCCGTCGAGGTCCGCAATCTCGTCAACGAATTCGAGGCGGGCGTCGCCCGCGCTCTGCGCGAAGTCAGCCCAGACCGTCATTACGAAGAGGACCCATCACGGTGACCAGCCCCTTCTTGCACGACAACATCGAACAGAGCGCCGCCGGCGACCTCAGCCCCGAGGCTCGCACCTTCAACTGGCTGCTCGACTCGTTCACCTCCAGCACCGCCGGGGTGATGGAGGCGATCGCGGTCTCCTCGGACGGGCTGCTGATGGCCATGTCCGCCATCAAGGACCGGTCCAACGCGGAACGGCTCGCCGCCGTGGTCTCCGGCATGACCAGCCTCGCCGGAGGCGCCGCGAGCTGGTACGCGCTGGGCGCGCTCAACCGGGTGATCGTCGACATGGCCGAGGGTTACCTGCTGATCAGCGCGATCAGCAGTGGTTCGGTCCTCGGCGTCGTCGCCGACCGGACGGCCAACCTGGGCACCGTGGCGTACGAGATGACGCTCTTCGCCGGCCGGGCCGGCGGCGCCCTGAGTCCCCGCCTGATCGCCGAGCTGAAGAACGCCGTTCAGCAATGATCCCGGGGGCCGCCGGCGCGGACCCGGAGCCGGAACCCGGCATCCGGGTCCGCCCCTTCCTGCACGCGTCCGTTCCGGTTCCGGAGCCGGACGCGGGCGACGGGGAGCCGACCGGCCCGCGCCCGTTCGTGCTGACCGCCGGACGAGTGGACGGCGACCCGGCGATCGGTCTGGAGACCCAGGTCACCGCTCGTCCGGGCAGCACCTCGTGGGCGGTGACGGCCCGGCTGTCCCCGGAACTGGCGGCGATCGTCGCGATCTGCGCCGAGCCCGTCTCGGTGGCGGAGATCTCCGCCCGGACCCGGATGCACTTCGGTGTGACCCGGGTACTCGTCGGCGACCTCCGCGCCGCCGGCCATCTCGACGTGCACGTCGCGGACGGCGACGACGCCCTCGATCCCGACATCATCCTGCGAGTGATTGATGGACTTCGTGCGATCTCCTGAATGGCCGGCGGCGGCCCTGGGCGGGCCGTCCGCGAACAGCGCCCCGAGCCGCTACGGCGGACCGGCCCCGCTGATCGGCCGCGCCACACCGCCACCGCCCACCCCGCCGCTGCCGTACCTGCCGCCCGGGGTGCCGCCCCAGGAACCGGCCCCGATCGTGAGCCGGGTCCCGGCGCCCCGCCCGCCGATCCCGGTCAAGATCCTGATCGCCGGCGGGTTCGGGGTCGGCAAGACCACCACGGTCGGGGCGATCTCGGAGATCGCGCCGCTGACCACCGAGGCCGAGATGACCACCGTCGGGATCGGCATCGACGACCCGGGCGGCGTCGCCGGGAAGACCACCACGACCGTCGCCATGGACTTCGGCTGCGTCACCATCGACCGCAGCCTCAAGCTCTACCTCTTCGGTACGCCCGGTCAGGCGCGGTTCGGTTTCATGTGGGACGACCTGGCCCGGGGGGCGCTCGGCGCGCTCGTGGTGGTGGACAGCGCCCGCCTCGACGACTGCTATCCGGCCATCGACTTCTTCGAACGTTCCGGGCTGCCGTTCGCCGTCGGCGTCAACGCCTTCGACGGGCGGCTGGCCCTCGACCTGCCGTCGATCCGCTGGGCGCTGGCGATCGCGGAGCACGTGCCGCTCGTGCAGTTCGACGCCCGGGACCGGCTCTCCGTCCGGGACGCCCTGCTGGTCGTCCTGGACCGGGCGCTGGACCGGGCGACCCGTTCGGGGCGGCGCGGCGACGGGCCCGCCCCGCAGCCACGGGCGGGCTGAACACCGACAGTCGTTTCGATCCGTTGTCTGGCGAAGGGGTGGACGCCATGAGAGGTGATCTGGACGAGACACTGGCCCGGATGGCGCGGCGCGAGGAGGCGATGCGCCGCCGGGCGCCCGGCGAACCGGCCGGCGGGACCGACCAGGACGTGGTCCCGGAGGAACTGCCGGCGGAGCCGGGCAACGGGCGGGCGGGCCACGGCGCGTACCGGCTGCGGGGCGGCGCGGCGCCGGCGCGGCGTGACCCGGTCGAGGAGGTCGCCGACGCGGTCCGGCGGGTCGTGGCCGACCACCCCGGGGTCGCCGTCACGCTGCGGGTGGAGGTGGGCGACCAGGCGTACCCGCTGCGGGTCTCCTGGTCGGGCCTTGCGGTCACGGTGGGCCCGGCCTCGGCGCCGACGCCCCCGCCGGCGTGGCCCATGTCGGTGAAGACGGTGCCCGCCCCCGGGCAGGACTCGGTCGAGTCGGACCCGGCGGCCCGGCTGGCGGAGATGATCCGGCGGGATCCCTCGCTGCTGGACGGCCCGGACCCGCGCTGAGGCGGCACCTCGTGGTCACGGCGGCTACTGTCGGCGGGTGGCGGAACCCGATCTGACCCTGACCGCGACGCTGCGGCCGGCCGCGCTCGACGCCCGCCGCGGCGTGGTACGCCTGCACCCCGAGGTGCTCACCGCGCTGGCGCTGCGCCCCGGCGATCCGGTGCGGCTGACCGGCCGCCGGACGACCGCCGGCATCGCGGCCGCCGCCGACCCGGGCACCAGCGGCGTCCTGCTGCACGCCGACGACCTGCTGCTCGGCAACCTGGGGCTGCGGGCCGGCGGCCAGGTGACGGTGAGCCCGCTGCCGGCCACCCCGGCGCGCCGGCTCACGCTGGCCGGCCCGGCCGCGGTGGTCGCCGCGGTCCCGCCGGAGATGCTGCGGCTCGCGCTGCTCGGCAAGGTCGTCACGCCCGGCGACGACGTCTCGCTGCTGCCGCAGGACGTGCTCCCGGACGCCGCCGTGCGCGGCCTGATCGAGGCCGCGCGGCGCAGTCTCGCCAGCTCCGTCGGGTACGCCTGGACCAGCACGCTGCTCAACGTCGTGTCCGTCGAGCCGGCGGCCGGCGCGCTCGTCACCATGGACACGGTGGTGGGCTGGGAGCACGGTCCGGCCACCCGGGGCTCCGGCCCGGTGTCCCCGGGCGCGCCCGTCTCCGCCCCCTCGGCCGCGCCGGCCGGGACGGAACGGGCCGAGGGCCTGCTCGGCCCGGAGGACGCCCCGGACGTCGACGAGCTGCCCGGCCTGCGCGCCCAGGCCGAGGAGCTGACCGAGCTGCTGGACCTGGGCTTCCACCACCGTGAGGTGCTGGGCCGGCTCGGCACCACCGTC
>NZ_JAGPXV010000592.1:0-3718 GCF_018070405.1 Micromonospora sp. D75 | reverse complement strand
CCCTTCTCGTCGAAGACCGGGGCGGCCACCGCGAACAGGCCGCCGCTGTGCCGGGCCACGCTGTAGCCCTGCCGGCGTGCGGCGTAGACCTCGGAGTCCAGCCGGGCGCGCTCGGCCGGGGACATGCCGGCGGCCACCAGGTCCATCACGGCCTCGTCGGCGTACGCGAGGTACACGTGCGTCTGCGCGGCGCTCGCGTCGAGCTTGGTGCCGGGATGCACGGTGACCACGACCTGGCGGCTGGTGTCCTCCTCGACCAGGGTCACCACCGGCCCCTGGGCGCCACGGACGCTGAGCACCGCCGTCATTCGCGCGTCGGTGCTCAGCTTCCGCAGGTGGGGCCCGGCGATCTCGACGATCCGCTGGCGTCCCAGCGCCCGAATTCCCAGTTCCAGCATCAGTCCGCCGAGGGCGAACGTCCCGCGGCGCGTCCCCCGTTCGAGAATGCCGGCGGCAGTCATCGACGCGCAGTATCGGTAGGCGGTGGTGCGGTTCAGACCCGTCCGTTCGGCGACGTCCGCGGCCGTGAGCTCGACGACCCGGGGACCGAAGAGCGCACAGATCTGTCCCACGCGCGCGACCGCCCGGATGTCCGAGTTCGAGGCTTCGTTCGGATCAAAGTTCGCCACCCCCGAAGCGTAGTTCACATGACGGACGAATCGCTACCGGGGGGTCACCTCAGCCGGCGAGCCAGTTGGTGAGCTTGGCGGTGACCTCGTTGAAGTTGTCGGCGTACCACTGGACGTCCTGCAGCACGGTCTTGCCGGTGTTGGCGTCGCCGTAGACTTCGACCTTCTTCGCGTTCTCCGACAGGTTCGGCTTGGCGGCGAGGTTCACCGGCGCGGTGCCGAGCGCCTCGGAGATGCCGGCCACCGCCTCCGGGCTGACCACCGTGGACAGGAACCGCTCCGCGGCCACCTTCTTCGGCGACCCCTTCGGCACGGCGAAGCAGTTGATCGAGGCCACCGTCACGTCCCACACCACTGTGATGTCCGCGCCCTCGTCCATCAGCGGCACGAGCCGCGCGTCGGCGAGCAGGAACATGTCGACCTGCTTGGAGCCGACCGCCTGCTGGAGCGCGCCGACGTTCGGGGCGAACGTGGTCACCTTGCGGATCGTGTTGAGCTTCTTCAGCGAGCGGTCGACGTCGAGCGGGTAGAGCGCGTCCGGCGCCACACCGTCGGCGAGCAGCGGGTATTCGAGGATGCCGTTCTGCAGGTTGGTCAGGATCCCGCGCTGGCCGGGGAAGTTCTGGACGTCGAAGAAGTCCTTGATGGTCTTGGGCGCCTTGCTCGGGTCCGGGAACGCCTCGGTGCGGTAGGCGAAGGGCGAGGCGTTGATGAAGTTGCCGATGTAGCACTTGCCGATCGTGCCCTCGGCCAGGTTGCTCTTGTCGACGCCGGAGAAGTCGAGCGGCTCGAACAGCGTCCCGCAGTTCTGGGTCGCGGCGGCCGGCGCGGTCGCGACCACGTCCCAGAGCACCGCCCCGCTCTCGACCTGGGCCTTCACCTGCGCCACGTCGGGCGGCGAGGTGTTGGTGAAGGTCACGTTCGGGTGCGCCTTGGTGTACGGCTCCTGGTAGTGCTTGATCATCGCGTCCTGGCCGACGCCGCCGTAGGCGACGAACGTGAGCTTGACGTCCCCCTCGGGGTCCACCGCGGCGGCCGGCTCGTCTCCGCCGCAGGCGGCGGTCATCGACACGACGGCGGTTGCCACGAGGACCGCGAGGACGCGGGATGTTCTCAACACCATGTCACTTCCTTCGGCTATGGCCCGCGAACGCGGGCGTACTGTTCGGAATATGGATTGGTGCTTCGTATAGTGAACAGTAGCGAGGGCGTAACGTGCCCAACAAGAGCGTGGAACCTGTTCGTTACCAAAGAGCGCGGTCGAATGTGCGTATGGTGAACGAGCTACCCCGCGACGACGCGCTGCCGGTCGACTCGCCACCAGGCGACCACGGGCTGGCCGATCCGCAGGTCGCTCTCCAGCGCGTCCAGCCGGGCGCGGCCCATCACGTCGCCCGCGCCCCCGAGCGACAGCATGGCGGTCCGGTACGCCCCCATGTACTCGATGTCGCGGACGATCGCCGCCGCGCAGTTCGCGTCCGGCGGAACCGCGTCCCGGTCGGCCGCGATCCGGACGTCCTCCGGCCGTACCACCAGGGCGGCCGGGCGGCCCTCACGCACCAGGCCCGACACGGTACGGCCGTCGACCGACCACACCTCGCCCTCCCAGACCGCCGTCGTACCGGTCGCCTGCGACAGCGTGAAGACCGTCGAGTCACCGAGGAACCGCGCGGTGAACAGCGTCTCCGGCGACCGGTAGAGCGCCTCGGGGCGGCCCAGCTGCTCGATCCGCCCGTCGTTGAAGAGCGCGATCCGGTCGGACAGGTTCATCGCCTCCTCCTGGTCGTGGGTGACGAAGACGAACGTCGAGCCGACCTCCCGGTGGATGCGGCGGATCTCCAGTTGCAGCGTGGCGCGCAGGTTGCGGTCCAGCGCGCCGAGCGGCTCGTCCAGCAGCAGCGCGGTCGGGCCGAAGACGATGGCCCGGGCCAGCGCGACCCGCTGCTGCTGCCCACCGGACAGCTGCGCCGGGTAGTGCCCGTCCCGGCCGGTCAGCTGGACGAGTTCGAGCACCTCCGCGACCTTGCGCGCGATGTCCGGCTTGGACATGCGGCGTTCCCGCAGCGGATAGGCGACGTTCTGGGCGACTGTCATGTGCGGGAAGAGCGCGTAGTTCTGGAAGAGCATGCCGAGGTTGCGCTTGTGCGGTGGCAGCCGGCTCACGTCCACGCCGTCGAACGAGATGGCGCCGGTGGTGAGCGTCTCGAACCCGGCGATGAGGTTGAGCGTGGTGGTCTTGCCCGAGCCGCTGGGCCCGAGCAGGGTCATGAACTCGCCCGGCTCGATGGTCAGTGAGACGTCGTCGACGGCCGGATGGGTCAGTCCGTAGTCCTTCGTCACGTTGCTGAGCCGGATCTGGGTCCCGGCCCGGGTGGACGCCGGCACGGGCTCGGCCGTGCGGAACGTGGATGCGGACATGATGCTCCTATCGGCTCTTTCGGTTGCCCACGAACAGCACGAGGCAGATGACGGTGACCGCGACGACGACCAGGCTCGACGACGCGGCGATGGTGGGGTCGATCTCGACGGTGACGCTGTTGTACATCTGCACCGGCAGCGTCTGGAACGTCGGCGCGCGGAGGAACAGCGCGATCACCACCTCGTCGAACGAGGTGACGAACGCGAAGATGGCGCCGGTGACGATCCCCCGGCTGATCAGCGGCATGGTCACGAACAGGAAGGTCCGGATCGGCGTCGCGCCCAGCGACGCCGACGCCCGCAGCAGCTTCGGGTCGAAGCCGCTGAGCGCGCTCGTCACCGACACCAGCACGAACGGCACGCCGATCGCGGCATGGGCGAGGACGTACCCGCTCAGCGTGCCGACGAGGTGCCACTTCAGGAACGAGATGTAGACCGCGACCGCGATCACGATCGACGGCGTGACGATCGAGACCATCAGCAACGTCCGGGCGAGCCGCGCGAGCCGCCCGGTCAGGCTGTGCAGGCCGATGGCGGCGGCGGTGCCGACCACTGTGGCGAGCGACGCGGCGAGCACGCCGACAAGCACCGAGGTACGCAACGACGCGAGCCAGGTCGGGTCGGTGAAGAAGTTCTCGTACAGCTTGAGCGAGAAGCCGGTGGGCGGGAAC
>NZ_JAGPXV010000591.1:0-3720 GCF_018070405.1 Micromonospora sp. D75 | reverse complement strand
CGGGTCAGCGCCGCGGTGGCGGCGAGCGCGGCCAGCAGCGTGGCGGCGCCGACCGGCAGCAGGTGGCGGGCCCATTCGGGCAGGTCCAGCCGGTCCCGCAGGAGCACCCCGGCGACGCGGAAGCCGTAGGTGCCGGCGGCCAGCGCGAGGATCACGGCGATCAGCACGAGACCTCCCCGGCCCGCACGCTCCGATCATCAGCCGCCTCGTCAGCGGTCCGGGGTGGCGCGGCGGGCGGGCGGCGGCGGGCCAGCAGCGGCAGGGCCAGCGCGGCGAGCGCGAGCAGCACCGGCAACCCGGCCGGCAGCAGCGGCGTGGCCAGCACGGCCAGGCCGGCGCCGGTCAGCGCCACCCGGCGGGTCTCCCGGTCGCGCAGGCTGGGCAGCAGCAGCGCGGCCAGCCCGGCCGGGAACGCGGCGTCGAGTCCCAGCGCGGCCGGGTCGCCGGCCGCGCCGCCGGCGAGCACGCCGAGCGCGGTGCCGGTGTTCCAGGCCAGGAAGAGCAGCACCCCGGCGAGCCAGAACGCCCGGCGCCGCCCCGGACCGGCCGGGCGGGCCAGCGCGAACGCGGTCGCCTCGTCGGTCATCAGGTGGCTGCCCAGCAGCCGCTGCCAGCGCCGGGAGCCGAGCGCGCCGCCGAGGGCCAGGCCGAACGGCAGGTGGCGGGCGTTGAGAAGCAGGCCGGCGAGGACCGCCGCGAGCGGACTGCCGGCCACGACGAGCCCCACCGCCATGAACTGGGCGCCACCGGCGTAGACGACCGCGGACATGGCGAGCGTGGCCCAGGCGGGCAGGCCGGCGGCTACCGCCACGGCGCCGAACGACGCGCCCACGGCCAGCATCGCCGCGCCGATGGCGGCGACGTCGCGGAGCACCCGGGCGTCGCCCGTTCGGTATGCCGTACGCATGTCCATTATCCTGAACGCGAGAACGCTTGTTCGTCAAACCGAACAAACCGACCGTTGGAGCGAACACATGGCGATCGACCCCGCTCCCCCACTCGCGACCATCGCCGCCGCGCTACGCCGCGAACGCGAACGGGCCGGCCTGTCGCTCACCGAGCTGGCCCGCCGCGCCGGCATCGCCAAGTCCACCCTGTCCCAGCTGGAGTCCGGTTCCGGCAACCCCAGCGTGGAGACGCTCTGGGCGCTCGGCGTGGCGCTGGACGTACCGTTCAGCCGCCTGGTCGAACCACCCGCCGCCGCCGTGCGGGTGGTCCGGGCCGGCGAGGGCCCCCGGATCCGCTCCGAGCACGCCGACTTCTCCGCCACCCTGCTCGCCGCCGGAGCGCCGCACGCCCGGCGGGACGTCTACGTGATGGAACTGGAACCCGGCGCGGTACGGATCGCCGAGGCGCACACCCCGCGCAGCGTCGAGCACGTCGTGGTCGCCGCCGGACGGATGCGCGTCGGCCCGGAGACCGACCCGGTCGAGCTGGGACCCGGCGACTACGTCACCTTCCCCGGCGACACCCCGCACCGGTACGAGGCGCTGGCCCCCGGCACGTTCGCCGTACTCGTCATGGAGCACCCGTGACCGCGGCCGGCGCCCGGTAGAGCCGCGCCACGACCTCCTCGATGTCCGGCTCCACGATCGAGATGTCCCGCAGCGTGGCCAGGCCGGCCAGCCCGGCCACCACCTCGGCGACGCTCGCCCGTTCCAGCGCGAAGACCAGCCGACGCCCGTCCGCCTCCACCCGCTGCACCGGCGCCCCGGGCAGCACCGGCGGCTCGGGCAGCGCCGCGTCCAGCTCGGCGACCACCATCCGGCGCGAGCCGTACCGGCGGTGCAGCTCGGCGATCGACCCGTCGTGCACCACCCGCCCGTGGTCGATCACCACGAGCCGCCGGCACAGCCGCTCGATGTCGGCCAGGTCGTGCGTGGTGAGCACCAGCGTGGTGTCGCCGGCCCGGCCCAGCTCGGCCAGGAAACCGCGCACCGCCTGCTTGCTGACCACGTCCAGGCCGATCGTCGGCTCGTCCAGGAACAGCACCTCCGGGCCGTGCAGCAGCGCCGCGGTCAGCTCACCGCGCATCCGCTGACCCAGCGAGAGCTGCCGGACCGGCGTGTCCAGGAACCCGTCCAGGTCGAGCAGGTCCCGGCAGCGGGCCAGCCGGGCCGCGTGCTCGCCGGCCGGCACCCGGTAGACGTGCCGCAGCAGGTCGAACGAGTCCCGCAGCGGCAGGTCCCACCACAGCTGCGAGCGCTGCCCGAACACCACGCCGATGCGCAGCGCCAGCCGGGTCCGGTCGGCCACCGGGCGCAGCCCGCACACCCGGGCCCGCCCGGACGACGGCGTCAGCACGCCGGTGAGCATCTTCAACGTGGTCGACTTCCCGGCGCCGTTCGGGCCGATGTAGCCGAGCATCTCGCCGCGCTCCACCCGCAGGTCGACCCCGTCGACGGCGGTCACCGTCCGCTTCTCGCGGCGCAACCGCCCGGCCCGGACCCGGACCGTGAACTCCTTGCGCAGCCCGTCCATCTCGATGACGCTCATGACCCCGTACTCCGGTAGTGACGGACCCCGACGCGCCAGGCCAGGGCGGCCAGCGCCGCCGCGACCACCGCGACGCCCGGCGCGGCCCAGCCCGCCCAGGGCGGCAGGCCGAGCGGGTCGGCGCGGCCCAGCAACGCCAGCGCCGGGTGGTAGCTGACAAAGGCGAACCCCATCCCGTACGCGAACAACGCGCGGAACCAGCCGCCGTACACGGTGACCGGGTACGAGGTGAAGTCACGCCCGCCGTAGGTGACCGAGTTGGCCAGCTCGCCCGAGTCGACCCAGTAGAACGACACCGTCGCGGTCAGCACGAAGACCGAGGCGAAGAAGACCACGGCGGCCAGCGGCGCGACGACCGCCAGCGCCACCCGGCCCGGTGTCCAGTCGATCCCCGCAGAGGCCAGCGCGAACAGCAGCACGGCGAGCCCGAACACGGCCCGGGACAGCTTACGCAGCGGCAGGTCCATCAGCAGCAGCTGCGGCAGCGCGCCGAGCGGACGGACCAACACCGCGTCGAACAGGCCGGTGCGCACGTACCGGGGAAGCCGTTCGATGTTGCCGACCAGCAGGTCGGCGGTGGCGAAGCCGCACGCCGACAGCCCGACCACGACGAGCGTCTCGCGCAGCGTGAAGCCGCCCAGCTCCCGCGTCACACCGAAGATCACCAGGACCGTGACCACGTCGAACACCGTCGCGCCCACGTTGCCGACCAGGTCCACCACGAACGACGTGCGGTACGCCGCCTGCGAACGCGCCTGCGCGCCGAGCAGCGCCCGGTACGCCCGCAGTTCAGCCACCCTGGACGCGCTGTCGCGCTCAGCCACCCTGGACCACCAGGCGGCGCTCGGCGCGGCGCTGCACCAGCCGGCACAGCGCCAGCAGCGCCACCACCCAGGCGGCCTGCACCCCGACCAGGGCGAGACCGGTGGACATCGGCTCCCGCTCCACCAGCACGTCCAGCGGCACCTGCAGGATGCTGGGGAACGGGGTCGCGTACCGCAGGACCGTCTCCAGCGGGCCGGGCAGGAACCCGAGCGGGAAGTAGAGCCCGGCCAGCACGCCCGAGCCGAGCGTCCACAGGATCATCGGCCCTCGGACGTCCTGCAGCCAGTACGCGGTGGCGTTCACCAGGTAGCGGCAGCCGAAGCAGACCACCACCGCGAGCAGCACGGAGAGCAGGAACAGCGGCACCGTTGCCCAGTGCCGGGGCACGTACACCGCGAA
>NZ_JAGPXV010000590.1:0-3725 GCF_018070405.1 Micromonospora sp. D75 | reverse complement strand
CAACAGGCGGAAGACCCGCTGCGCGAGCGGCGACACCTGCTCGTACGACAACGCGAAGGCGCCGGCCACCGACCGCTCTCCCGCGACCAGCTCGGCCAGCGGGTCGGACGCGCCGGCCAGCCGCTCCGCCAGGTCGGCCACCCGCCACCGCGGCCGGTGCGCGAGCCGGGCCCCGGCCAGCCGCAGGGCCAGCGGAAGGTGTCCGCAGCGGCGGGCCACCTCCATCGCCGCCTCGGGCTCGGCGGCCACCCTCTCCGCGCCGGCCACGCGGGCCAGCAGCTCGACCGCCTCGTCGGCGTCGAGTACCGGCAGCGAGGACGGGCGGCCCGAGTCCAGGCCGATCAGGCGACGACGGCTGGTGATCAGTATCAGGCAGTCCGGACCGTTGGGCAGCAGCGGTGCGACCTGGCCGGCGTCGGCCGCGTTGTCGAGCACCACCACGGCCCGACGCCCGGCCAGCTCGGAACGCCACATCGCCAGCCGGTCCGTCGGGTCGGCCGGCACCCGTTCAGCCGGCACGCCGAGCTGCCGGAGCAGGGTGGCGGCGGCCACTGTCGTACTGAGCGGGCTGCGGTCGCTGTGCCCGTGCAGGTCGATGAAGAGCTGCGCGTCGGGGAACCGGCCGGCCACAGCGGTCGCCACCTGCACGGCCAGCGTGGTCTTGCCGCTGCCGCTGGGCCCGAGCAGCCCGGTCACCGTGCCCCGGGGCACCCCGCAGGTGATGCCGTGCAGCACCCGCCGCCCGCCCCGGTCGACCACCAGCTCGCGGACCGACACCGCGTCGTCCATGCTCGCCTCCGTCAATTCATCACCCGATGAACTCAACGCTAGATGAATTCCGTCGGCGAGGCAACGAGGGACTTGACTTCGAGTGGGCTCGAACTGGAAGCCTGGAGGGCGTGGACATCAGCACGCGGGAGACGAGCCTCACCGTGGGTGAGGCGGCGGAACGGGTCGGCCTGACCACCTACACGCTGCGCTGGTACGAGCAGGAGGGGCTGGTGGGCCGCGTCGGACGGGACTCCTCCGGCCGCCGGCGCTACACCGAGTCCGACGTCAACTGGCTGTTCCTGCTCACCCGGCTGCGGCGCACCGGGATGCCGGTGCGCGACATGCGCCGCTACGCCGAGCTGGCCCGGCACGGCGACAGCACGCTCGGCGCGCGGCGGGCGCTGTTCGAGGCGCACCGCGCCCGGGTGCTGGCCCGGATGGCCGAGCTGGAGGAGGACCTGAAGGTTCTCGAACACAAGATCGACGCGTACCGGCGGGCGGAGGAGGAGTCGGGCTGAACACCCGGCGGCGGACAGGGAGTCCGGCATCGGAAGATCAGGTTTCGGCACCATGAGGCAGTGGGTCCAGCTCCGTTGTCCGACACCGGGTTCCTCGACCTCTGGGCCGCCCGCCTGCGGCACGCCGCCGACCGGCCGGTCGTCGGGATCATGCTGCGGGGCAGCCACGCCCGGCGGGCCGCCACCGAGCACAGCGACGTGGACGTGGACGTGCTGGTGGCCGCCGACGAGCCACGCGCCACCGGCGGGCCCCGGCAGGTCACGTCCCGCCGCGGCACGCCGTACGCGGCCCGGCGGGCGTACCTGACCGAGTTCGGCGGCCGCCTGGTGCACGTCTCCGTGGCCGCCCGCGACGTCCGCTCCTGGGTACGCCGGCTCGGCCAGCCCGCCGACTGGGCGTTCGGCCTCCCGGTCACCGCGCCGGCCCGGCTGCTCTGGGCGGTGCCGGAATGGCGGCGCCGGATCGACCTGCCGGTGCTCTGCCAGCCCGCCGACGAGCCGCGCCTGGAGGAGCTGATCGCCACGCTGGGCAAGGTCGCCGCCGCGCGCCTGGCCGGTGACCCGGTCGGGGTCCGGCTCGCCGCGGCCGACCTGGCCCGGCTCTGCCCCTCGGTGCTGCGGCCGGCCAACCCGTCGGTGCGCGTGGTGTCCCGCCGGGCCGCCCTGACCGCCGCGCTGGACCTGCCGGTCGCCCCGCCCGGCTACCGCGACGACATGCTCCTCTGCCTCGGGCTGCGCCCCGGCGACCCGGCCGAGGTCGGCGCCGCCGCCGGACGGCTGGTCAACGGCATCCTCCCGCTGGTGCGCCCGTACGCGGCGGAGATCGCCCGGGCCACCGGGACCGACCTGGCCGAGGCGCTCACCGACGGCCGGGCGGACCGCTACCTGCGGCAGCTGGGCCGGGCGCTGGCGACGGTGACGCCCGCCTCCCGGGACACGTCGGCGGTACCCGGGCCGCGTGCGGGAGAATGGTCAACCGTGCCCGCCCCTGACGCGCCGCTGACCGGCGCCCCCAGTCCCGGCCCGGCCCGGCCGTCCCGGCTCGACCCGGCCATCGCGGCCAAACTCCGCCGCACCCCGGACGGCCTGGTCGCCGCCGTGGTCCGCGCCCACGACACGGGCGAGGTGCTGATGGTCGCCTGGATGGACGACGAGGCGCTGCACCGCACGCTCACCACCGGCCGGGCCACCTACTGGTCGCGCAGCCGCGGCGAGTACTGGGTCAAGGGCGCCACCTCCGGCAACCACCAGTACGTGCGCTCGGTGGCCCTGGACTGCGACGGCGACGCGCTGCTGGTCAGCGTGGAGCAGGTCGGCGCGGCCTGCCACACCGGGCAGCGCACCTGCTTCTTCACCGACCTGCCGGTCAGCTCACCGGAGGAGACCCCGTGACCGACGGCACCGTCAGCCCGGACCGGTCCACCTTCGCCGACCTGGCCGCCCGCTGGCGGGTCGTGCCGGTGACCCGGCGGCTGCTCGCCGACGCCGAGACCCCGGTCGGGGTCTACCGCAAGCTGGCCGGCGGTCCCGGCACGTTCCTGCTGGAATCCGCCGAGCAGGGCGTCGGTTCGGCCGGCACGGCCTGGTCGCGGTACTCGTTCATCGGCGTCCGTAGCAGCGCCACGCTCACCGAGCGGGACGGCGAGGCGCGCTGGACCGGCACACCGCCCGCAGGCGTACCGACCACCGGGGACCCGGTCACCGTGCTCCGCGAGTCGGTCGACGCGCTCGCCGGCCCGGCCTGGGACCCGGCCGGCGGAATGCCGCCGCTGACCGGCGGGCTGGTCGGCTACCTCGCCTACGACCTGGTCCGCCGCTTCGAGCGGCTGCCCGAGCTGACCGAGGACGAGCTGGACGTGCCCGAGCTGGGCATGATGCTCGCCACCGACCTGGTGGTGCTCGACCACTACGAGGGCTCGGCGATCCTGGTCGCCAACGCGGTCCTGCCCCCGCTCGATACGCCCGGGCGGGCGGAGCTGGTCGACGCCGCGTACCACCACGCGGTGGGTCGCCTGGACGCCATGACCACCGCGTTGTCCCGACCGATCCCGCCCATGGTGTCCACCGTCGGCCGGCCGGGCGTCGGCGAGGTGGTCAGCCGGACCCCGGAGGGCGGCTACCCGAAGGCCGTGGCGGCGGCCAAGGAGGCGATCCGCGCCGGCGAGTGCTTCCAGATCGTGCTCAGCCAGCGTTTCGAGCGCCCCACCGAGGCCGACCCGCTGGACGTCTACCGGGTGCTGCGCACCACCAACCCCAGCCCGTACATGTACCTGCTGCGCTTCGACGGCTTCGACATCGTCGGGTCGTCCCCGGAGGCGCACCTCAAGGTCAGCGCCGGCCCGGACGGGCGGCGGCGGGCCCTGCTGCACCCGATCGCCGGCACCCGGCCGCGCGGCGGTCGAGCGGGGCACCCGGGACGCGTGGGACGCGCTGGAC
>NZ_JAGPXV010000059.1:0-16484 GCF_018070405.1 Micromonospora sp. D75 | reverse complement strand
GAACAGGGCCGCGGCCTTGCTCAGGTTGCCCTTCATCGCGCCGGCCAGCTTGGCCAGCAGCACCTCGCGGGACTCCAGGTCGGCGAGCTTCGTGACCTCGGCCGCGGAAATGGCCTTGCCCTCGAAGACACCGCCCTTGATGACGAGCTTCGGGTTGGCCTTCGCGAAGTCGCGAAGCCCCTTCGCCGCCTCGACGACGTCGCCCGAAACGAAAGTCAGCGCGGTAGGACCGGAGAACAGCTCGTCGAGGCCGGAGATGCCCGCATCGGCCGCGGCACGCTTGGCAAGCGTGTTCTTCGCGACCGTGTAGCTGGTCTCCTTGCCGAGCGAGCGCCGCAGCTGGGTGAGCTGCGAAACCGTGAGCCCGCGGTACTCGGTGAGCACGGTCGCCCCCGCGTTGCGGAAGCTCTCGGTCAGCTCGGCGACGGCCGTGGCCTTGTCGGCCCGGATCGGCTTGTCCGCCATGTCCCTCCTCTCTCGTTGCTCGGAGCTGGTACGCCGGCGACGAGCCAAGGCTCGACGGCGGCGGCGGAGGCATCACGACAACGAAAAAGCCCCGGCGCAGGGCGCACGGGGCGAGGGCCGGCGGCACGGGCACAGTCGGCGGACCATGCATGACACCGATTTCGCTTACCGCCCTGCGCGGGTCGCCCGTCGTCGCGGGACCTTCGACCGTGCCGGGGCACGGTGACCAGCGGTCTTTGGGTGGAACTACCGCACCAGGTTACGCGACCGGGACCGCAGCGCCAAATCGCGCCCCGGTGCTCCCGGTCACCGCGCCTCAGGCCCGGGTGCGGCGGGCCCAGGCGTAGCCGGTGAGCGCCACCGCCGCCCAGAGCGCCGCCCAGCCGGTGAGCAGCAGGCCGGCACCGGTGGCGACCGGCCCGGTGACCTCCCGCGCGGTCGCCATGACCGGTGGGGCCAGCCACGGCGCGACCGAGCCGGAGAGCCCCAGCACCACCACCCCGACCGCGCCGGTCACCAGCACCGCCACCCCGTAGCCGGCGCTGCGGGTCACGGCCCGGCTGGCCAGCGCGCCGAGCGCCACCGCCGCGGGCAGGGCGAGCAGGTGCGCCCAGAGCCCGAGCGCCACCCCCACGAGCACCGGCCGCTCCCCCGGCGCGACGGCCGCGGTCACCCCGCCGAGCGGCCACGGCAGCGCCAGCGCGACCACCACCACGGCGAGCCCGGCCACCAGCGCGGCGAGCAGCCCGGCCGCCCACTCCCGGCCCGGCCCGGCCACCACCCGGGCCAGCCGGCGCTGCACGTCGGGCTCGACGTCCAGCAGGATCTTGGTCTGCCAGGCCAGCACCGGGAACAGGACCACGGCGGAGACGCCGTAGGCCTCCGCCGGGCGGGCCCGGCCGCCGCCGTGGAGGACGGCCAGGACGAGCAGGCCGGCCAGCACCGGCGCCAGCGCCCGTCCGGTACGCAGGAAGCCGGCCAGCCGCAGCCGGACCAGCGCGATCACCGGGCCACCTCCGGCGCCGGCCCGGGGCGGCCCGAGTCCCCGGCCCCGGCGTCAACGTGGCCCACCGGGCCGGATAGCGCGTCCGCATCCGGGCAGTCGTCATCGGCGGATGGGCCGACGGAGGCCGGCACCGGGTGCGTGGCCGGAGGCGGGACGGCGTGGTCGCGTACCCGAAGGATCTGGTGGCCGTCGGCGCGCAGGCGGGCGACGGCGGCGGCCAGCCCGGCGGCCGGCACCGCCAGCTCGACCACGGCGACGGCAGCGCCGCCCGACGGCGCCTGCTCGGTCACCGTGCCGTCGGTGACCGACCAGTGCCGGGCACCGGGCAGCCGGACGGTCTCGCCCCGGTGGTCGCTCACGAGTACGGCGCCACCGGCGGCCAGCACCTCGCCGATGATCTCGGGGACCGCCTCGCGGGCGGCGGCGTCCAGCCCCTCCCACGGCTCGTCGAGCACCAGCAGGCCGGGCGGGCGCAGCAGCGCCTGGGCCAGGCCGACCTTCTGCGCGGTGCCCTTGGACAGCCGGGGCAGACGGACGTCGTGGAACCGGGCCAGGCCGAGGCGCTCGACCCAGTGGCGCACCGCCCGGTCGGCGGCGGGACCGGGCAGGCCGGCGACGCGGCCCATGGCGGTCAGGTAGGCCCCGACGGTGAACGGCTGGTCGGCGGGGAAGCGCTCCGGCACCCAGCCGACCACCCGCGGCCGGTCGGCGACGCGGCCCCGGGACGGACGCAGCACCCCGGCGGTGAGCTGCAGCAACGTGGACTTTCCGGCCCCGTTGCGGCCGAGCACCACGGCGACCTCACCCGGGCCGACGGCGACGTCGACCTGCCGCAGGACCCAGGGGCCGTGCCGGTGGTAGCGGAACCACACGCCGTCGAGCCGCATGCGCCGAGACTGCCACACCGGACAGACGAACGGGGCCCCGCCACGACCTGGTGGCGGAGCCCCGTCCGGGACGTGCTGGTTGCTCAGGCCTCGGTCGAGGCCTCCTGCAGGTTCTTCACGACCTTCGGGTCGACCGGGACGCCCGGGCCCATGGTGGTGGTGAGGGTGATCTTCTTGAGGTACGTGCCCTTGGCCGCGGACGGCTTGGCGCGCAGCACCTCGTCCAGCACCGCGGCGTAGTTGTCGACCAGCTGGGCCTCGGAGAAGGAGGCCTTGCCGATGATCAGGTGCAGGTTGGAGTGCTTGTCCACCCGGAAGGTGATCTTCCCGCCCTTGATGTCCGAGACGGCCTTGGTGACGTCCATGGTCACGGTGCCGGTCTTCGGGTTCGGCATCAGACCGCGCGGGCCCAGGATCCGCGCGATCCGGCCGATCTTGGCCATCTGGTCGGGCGTGGCGATCGCCGCGTCGAAGTCCAGCCAACCGCCCTGGATGCGGGCGACCAGCTCGTCGGTGCCCACCTCGTCAGCACCCGCGGCGACGGCCTCCTCGGCCTTCGCGCCGGCGGCGAAGACGATCACGCGGGCGGTCTTACCGGTGCCGTGCGGCAGGTTGACCGTGCCGCGGACCATCTGGTCCGCCTTGCGGGGGTCGACGCCGAGGCGCATCGCGACCTCGACCGTGGCGTCGAACTTGGTGTTGGTGGTGTCCTTGGCCAGCTTGACGGCCTCGACCGGGGTGTAGAGCTTCGACCGGTCGATGACCTCGGCGGCCTTGCGGTAGCTCTTGCTGCGCTGCATTTCTGGTGACTCCTGTGGTCTCTGGCGGGCGCGCGGCGTGCGCGGCCCTCCCACGAACAGAAAGATCGGGTGGAGCGGTGGAGCGAGATCAGTCGGCGACGGTCAGGCCCATCGACCGGGCGGTGCCGGCGATGATCTTCTCGGCCTGGTCGATGTCGTTGGCGTTGAGGTCCGCCATCTTCTTCTCGGCGATCTCGCGCAGCTGGGCGCGGGTGACCGAGCCGACCTTCTCCTTGTGCGGGACGCCCGAGCCCTTCTGCACACCGGCGGCCTTGATCAGCAGCCGGGCGGCGGGCGGGGTCTTCAGCACGAAGGTGAACGTGCGGTCCTCGTAGACGCTGATCTCGGCGGGGACGATGTCGCCCCGCTGGGACTCGGTCTGCGCGTTGTAGGACTTGCAGAACTCCATGATGTTCACGCCGTGCTGGCCGAGCGCGGGGCCGACCGGCGGCGCCGGGGTGGCCTGGCCCGCCGGCAGCTGAAGCGTGAACGTCTTGACGAGCTTCTTCTTCGGAGGCATGTCTCTTCCTGGGGCTTGAAACTGGGATTCTCGCCGGTCCGCGGGCGCGCACGGTCAGCGCGGTGCGGACAGCCGACGTTCTAGGGTAGCGCAGCCGTCGGCCACCCTCCGCGCCGAGGTCGGTGGGTGGCGAAACGGCGCACCGGCGGCCACCCCGGAAGGGGCGGGCCGCCGGTGCCGACGTACGTCAGATCTTGGCGACCTGGTTGAAGTTCAGCTCGACCGGCGTCTCCCGGCCGAAGATCGACACCAGCACCTTGAGCTTCTGCTGGTCGGCGTTGATCTCGCTGATCGTCGCCGGCAGCGACGCGAACGCGCCGTCGGTGACGGTGACCGAGTCGCCGACCTCGAAGTCGAGGACCTTGACCTCGGGCTTGGCCTTCTTCTGCTCGGTCTCGACCGCCGGGGCCAGCCACTTGAGCACCTCGTCGAGGCTCAGCGGCGCCGGCCGGTCGGCCCGGTCGGTCGCGCCGACGAAGCCGGTGACCCCCGGGGTGTTCCGGACGCAGGAGTAGGACTCGGCGGTCAGCTCCATCCGGACCAGGATGTAGCCCGGGAAGACCTTCGCCTGGACCTGCGACCGCTTGCCGTTCTTGACCTCGACCTCTTCCCGGGTCGGCACCTCGACCTGGTAGATGAAGTCCTCCATGTCGAGGGAGGTGATCCGGGTCTCGAGGTTGGTCTTGACCTTGTTCTCGTAGCCGGCGTACGAGTGCACCACGTACCAGTCGCCGGGCGCGTAGCGCAGCTTCTGGCGCAGCTCGGCGACCGGGTCGAAGTCCTCGTCCGGGGCCGGCTCGGTGGTCGGGAACTCCGGCTCGCTGGCGGCCTCGACCGACTCGTTGTTGGCCGCCGTCGCCACCGTGGACTGGTCGTCCGGGGTTCCGGCGGTCTCGTCGTACTCAGGCACGCTCGCTCACTTCCGTCAGTATCGCTGTCCGCAGGTCAGCTCGGCTCGCCGAAGACCCACAGCACCGCCTTGGCGAAGCCGTAGTCCAGGCCGGCCACGATCGCCAGCATCACCGCGACGAAGGTGACCACCACGGCCGTGTAGGTCAGCAGCTCCTTGCGGGTCGGCCAGATGACCTTACGCAGCTCTGCCACGACCTCGCGGAAGAACCGCGCGATGCGGGCGAACAGCCCGATCCGCTCGGTGTCCTTACGGGTCTTCCGGCCCTCGGCCGGCTCGGCCTGCGCCCGCTTACGGGTCGCGGTGCCGCCCCGGGAGACCGGCTCGTCCGCGTCGGTGGCGTCGTCGTCGGCCACGTCGTCGTCGGCCACGCCGTCGACGGTCGCGTCGTCGTTCAGACGCTCGTCGCCGTCGTCCTCGCCGCGGCGCTTGCTCTTGGCCACTTCGCCCTCCGTGCGGGATATGGGGTCGCACGCCGGGCGGCGTGCGCGGCGTGTTGGTCACGCCGGCCGGACCAACCGTCCCGCGACGGGCCGCGGCCGGCGGACCGGCCGGGAGGGCCCGAGCGCCTCGGAACCACCCCACCGGTGCCACCACCACGGGCCGGACGCCGCCGGTGAGGGCGACGCGACCCACGGAACGGTCAGGCCTGAGGCGCAGGGGTGACAGGACTTGAACCTGCAGCCTGCGGTTTTGGAGACCGCTGCTCTGCCAATTGAGCTACACCCCTGTGCGGCAACTCACCTCCACCCGGACACACTGTGCCGAGCGGGGGTCACTTGCCCCACGGCGGACCAGTGTACGGGTAGTCGTGCGACTTTCCCAACCGGTCTGCCCCTCGCGCGTCGGGCGGACCCTCAGCGCGTCGTGCGGATCAGTGCCCGGGCCTGCGACAGCACCTTCTCGCCCTGGCAGGTGGCGGTGATGTCGAGCCTGGTCAGACCGTCTTCGGTGACCTCCTTGACCACCGCCGACACCTCGATCTCGGTGCCCTCGTCGGTGTCCGGGACGACCACCGGCCGGGTGAACCGGACGCCGAAGTCGACCACCGCGTCCGGCGCGCCGGCCCAGCCGGTCACCGCGCGGCCGACCAGGGCCATGGTGAACATGCCGTGGGCGATGACGCCCGGCAGCCCCACGTCGGTGGCGACGCGGTCGCTCCAGTGGATCCGGTTGAAGTCGCCCGAGGCGCCCGCGTAGCGGACCAGGTCCGCGCGGGTCACCCGGTACGTCTGGGTGGGCAGCTCCATGTCCTCAGGCCTCCCCGCGTACGACGATCTTGGACCAGACGGCGACCACCGGCTCACCGTCCACAGTGCTCACATCGGTGCGGGTGGTCAGGAAGCCGTGCCCGCCCCGGGTGGTGACCTCCTCGATGGTGCTCACGCACACCAGCTCGTCGCCGGCCACCACCGGCCGGGTGTACGCGAACCGCTGGTCGCCGTGCACCACGCGGCTGTAGTCGACGCCGAGCGCCGGATCCTCGACGATCTGCCGGCTCGCCGCCATCGTGACGAGCACCGGGAACGTCGGCGGGGCCACCACGTCGGCGTGGCCGAGCGAGCGGGCCGCCTCCGGATCGTGGTGGGCCGGGTCGGTCGCGCCGATGGCGGTGGCGAACTCGCGGATCTTTTCTCGGCCCACCTGGTAGGGGGCGGTCGGCGGGTACGTCCGGCCGACGAAGGACGGGTCCAGGGACATGCCGCCGAACCTACACGGAAAACACGAACGCCGATCCGCCCGGTCGGGCGGCCCGGAGGCCACCCGTCAGGTGGATCGGCGTACGCGGAAGCTGGTGCCGACCGGCTGCGCCGGTCGCGATCAGCGGGTCTCGCGGTGAACGGTGTGCTTGCCGTCCCGGGGGCAGAACTTCTTCAGCTCGATGCGGTCCGGGTCGTTACGGCGGTTCTTGCGCGTGATGTAGTTGCGCTCCTTGCACTCCACACACGCCAAAGTGATCTTCGGCCGAACATCGGTCGCCTTCGCCACGGCGGAGTGCCTTCCTCGCTCACGGAACAACTACGGCGTGTCAGCCTACGCGCTGACAACGCGGACATGCAAAGTGGGCGCCTGTGGCGCCCGTCCCACCGACCACCGGGTGTACCCGGAGGACGAGAGTAGCGGTGGCCGGACTTGAACCGGCGACACAGCGATTATGAGCCGCTTGCTCTGCCATCTGAGCTACACCGCCGTGGCGGGTCCAGCCGGACCCTCTGAGCCCCCTTACGGAATCGAACCGTAGACCTTCTCCTTACCATGGAGACGCTCTGCCGACTGAGCTAAGGGGGCCTGCCCGATCACCCCGGGGGGTGTCGCGCAGGGGAAACAGTACACGACCGCGTCGCCGAGGTGAAATCGGATCCCCCAGGTACGTGTCGGCCCTGCTCAGGGCACCACACGCAGCCGCGGCAGCTCCCCCGTGGCCACCGTCTCCGGGTCGACCTGGGCGCCGAACCAGGCCTCCAGACGCTCGTACGGCAGGGGGCGGCTGAACAGGAAGCCCTGGCCGATCTCGCAGCCGATGTCCTGCAGGAGTTCCAGCATCAGCTCGCTCTCCACGCCCTCGGCCACCACCGCCAGGCCGAACTGCTGGGAGAGCGTCACCACCGCGTTCACGATCGCCAGATCACCCGGATCGGTCGCCATGCCCTGCACGAACGACCGGTCCACCTTCACCTCGTGCACCGGCAGCCGGCGCAGCTGGGCCAGGGAGGAGTTGCCGGTGCCGAAGTCGTCCACCGAGAGTCGGACACCGAGGTCACGGAGGCTGCGCAGGGTCGGGATGGGACGTTCCGCGCCGTCCAGCACACCGGCCTCGGTGACCTCCAGGGTCAGCCGCTGCGGCGGTACGCCGTACTCGGCCAGCAGATCGCGTACCAGCGCCGGGAAGTGCTGGTCGGTGAGCGTACGCGCGGCGAGGTTGACCGCGACGGAGAGCGGCTGCTCGCCGTGGCTCCAGTCGCGGCTGCGCCGCAGGCTCTCCCGGAGCACGAACTCGGTGAGCCGGCCGAGCTGGCCGGTGTGCTCGGCCACCGCCACGAAGTCGTCCGGCGAGACCGTGCCGTGCGCCGGGTGCTCCCACCGGGCCAGACACTCCACGCCCACCAGACGGCGGTCCCGCAGCGTGACCTTGGGCTGGAAGTAGACCTCCAGCTTGCCCTCGTCCAGCGCCCGTTGCAGGTCGCCGGCGAGGCCGAGCCGGCGCAGCGACCGCGACTCCAGCGCCGGGCTGTAGAGCTGCACGCTGCCCGGGACCGACTTGGCAGCGCTGGCCGCCAGGTCGACGCGCTGCAACAGCGCCACCGCGTCGCTGCCGTGGTCGGGGTGGACCGCCACGCCGACCACCGTGTCCACGTCCACGGTGAGCGCGTCGAAAACCATCTCGTCGCGGATCTGCTCCCGGAGCTGGGCCGCCAGTTCCAGGGCCGCCTCGGTGCTCTCCAGCCGGAGCGTCACCAGGAACTCGTCCCCACCGGCGCGGCCGACCAGCGCCGAGGAGGGCGCGCAGGCGCGCAGCCGCTCGGCCACCTCGACGAGCACCTTGTCCCCGGCGGCGTGGCCGAGCGACTCGTTGACCTGGCGGAGCCGGTCGACATCGAACAGGAGCAACGCGACCACCTCGCCCGGCGCGCCGATCTTCACCGCCTCGGCCACCGCCGCGGTCAGCCGTCGCCGGTTGGGCAGCTTGGTGAGCGTGTCGTGGTCGGCGTCGTGCCGCAGCCGGTCGACCAGGCGAGAGTTCTCCAGGGCGACAGCGGCGTGTGCCGCCACCGTCTCCAGGACCGCGACGTCGCGCGCGGTGAAGTGCGAGGGGTCGACCAGCCGGTTGGTCACCTCGAGCGTCCCGATCACCACCCGGCCCGAGCGCAACGGGACGATGATCGTGTCCTTGACGCCCTGTTCGGCCAGGCTGGCCCGGAACTCCGGATCGCTGCACACGCCCCGGCCGACGGTGACCGGGCGGGCCTTCTGCATCGCCCGCTGGCGCAGCTCCACCCCGGTCGGGGCGGTGTCCAGCAGGCCGGGGTCATCGACCCGCGCGGTGAGCAGAGTCTCCGGGTGCCGGCCCTGGGCGGGCAGCCACAACGTCGCGTACTCCGCCTGCATCAGACCCCGGACGCGGCCCAGCAGGGCGTCCGCGAGCGTGCCGTCCTGGCCGCTGGCCGAGATCGCCCGGCTCAGCTCGTACATGCCGCTGAGCGTGCGGTGCTGCTGGAAGAACTCGGTGTACGACCGGTAGACCGCCACCAGCCCCGCGGCCAGCGCGGCCAACGGCACCAGGGACCACCAGGACTGCTCCAGCAGCATCAGCACGATCAGGCCGGCCGACACGTTGATGCCGTTGGTCAGCACGCCCGAACGCAGCGCCCGGAACGTCTCCCGGCCGGCGTGCCACCCGATGAGCAGGGTCTGGACCGCGGCGATCGAGGTGAGGCTCACCAGGATCACCATCGCCACCGCGAGGCAGAGGCCCAGCCAGGTGGCGGGGCCCACGCCCTCGGTCGGCGGCAGGATGGTCAGCACCAGGGCGCCGACCGAGGTGCCCGCCGCCGCACGCGCGACGTTGAACCAGAGCTTCGGCGCCGACAACCGGTGACGCAGGTGCGTCACGAGCGAGGACAGCGTGTAGATCAGGACGACGGTGAGCGGCGGCAGGAAGTAGAAGGCGAGCACCAGCGGCAGCTCGGTGAGCGTCATACCGAGTGACTGCCGGCGGATGACCACGCCGACGACCGGCCCGCTGGCGACGATCATCAGCGCCAGGAGCAGCACCGCCGGAAGCCACCCGCCGATGGGTGGCTTCGCGATCAATCCGGTGACCGTCGAACAAGCCACCGCTACCAGGGCGAGCGGCGCGGTGATTATCCAGGCGTCCTCGGAGGGTCTGCGCCTCGGGTTGTCTCGCCCGCTCATCCCACTCCCTGTCCGGTGGGTCCCACTCCCGGTCCGGCGGGCAGGACCCACCGGCTTCCGCCCCCGTGGAGGTCAGCCCGGGTCGCTGTCAGACCCAGACGTAGTCGAGGAGGCGGAGGTCGCCCAGGCCGGACTTTGCACTGATTACCGAAACGCCCAAGGCGGCGGAAACGAGGAGGAGCGAGCCAAACAGCCGGCCCAGCCTACGACCAGACATGATTGCTCCTGTCGGGAGAGTTACAACCATCGTGAAGGTTCCACGATCGTGCCACACCCCGCTCACGGGCAAAAGCTGCGCGAGCCCTCGCGCAGGGGCAGTGGCAGGGAAATCATCCGTTCGACAGGCGCGGCTCACCCTCCGGCCCAGCATACCGTCACGATCAGCCCCGCAGCCGCTACGGAAGGCGCGCACAACGACTTCGCGCGTAAACCACGCTTAGCGCCTGATTCACCCGTCAGCCAGCCGGCACCCGGCCACGGCCACAGTAGATGGCGTCGGCGCTCCCGTCGGCCGCCCTCGGACAGCCTCTACCATCATCGATGCCTGAGGCAAGGTTTCACGCCAGGAGAACCGAGTGAATCATCAGCCGGCCGGTGGCGGTTGCCCCGACGGCGTCGCCAGGTGCGACACCCGCCCGCCTGACTGCTTCACCGCCGACGAGGCGGGCAACAGCCGGTGGCAGCACCTTGACGGTCGGCTACCGCCTCTGCCGGTTCACGCGGGCTTCGTGCCGGTGACGTCGTACTCGAACAGCGCCTTGTTGGAGTTCCGCTTGCGGATGGTCTCCACCTTGAGGTCCGAATAGCCGAGTTCGCGCAGCATCACGGCATACCAGGTGTGCGCTGGCACCTCGTGCTTGTAGAAGGTGGAGTTTCCGACGATGTAGGAAACGCTGCCGCCCGGCTTCAAGTGCTTCGTGACGCTCTGGAAGTGCAGCCACATGTCGTGGTGGTACTTGTGAACGTAGCTGGCAAGCAGCGGACCGTTCTTGCCGCCGTCGGCCGCGATCTTCTCGCAGACCACCTTCATCGCCCCGTCGACAGGCGTCCCGACGTCCGGCTTCCACGTGTTCAGCTTGCTCGTGGCGGTGCCCCACGTGCCACCGATGGCGCGCCAGTCGAGCTCGCCGGCGTCGCCGGCCACGTCCAGGTAGCGGAGCCAGTACATGTACGGGCGAAGCTCGCGGATGTAGCTCATCCGATTCACGTACGGCGGTGAGGTCAGCACGAAGTCCGCAGGCTCCAGGCCGTCCAGGCCCGTCCGCGAATCGCCCTGCCGGACAACCGCCGTGCCGGCGAGGTCGAACCGGGCGGACTCGATGATCGTCGCCATTTCCGTGGCGTACCCGTCGAGCGCCTTGTCGAGGTCGTCGACCACGAAGAGCGCCTGCTCGGCCGGCGCTTCCTTGAAGGACATCGACTGATGGTTGAACGCCGCGTTGGAGCAGGAGATCAGGGACCGGCAGAGACCGATCTCCAGCAGGTCGCGGATCTGCCCGTCGAAACGGTCGATCTCGTTCCGAAGCGCCTTGAGGGCGTGGAGCGCGCCCGGCGACCACCACTTCTCGATCCTGAACAGGCTCGGCTGCCAGAGATCGGCGTCCTCGTCGTGCGCCCGCGCCCCGTCGAGCACACTCGTCACGGCGTCAGCGAGCGCGAGGAGCGTGTCCTCCGGGTAGTTCGTCGTCTTGACCGTGCCGAGCCAGACCAGGAACGGGTTGATGTCCACCGACTGCCCCCGGTGGCCGAGCTCGGCAGCCGCGAGCGGCGTCGTGCCCGTGCCCGAGAAGGGGTCGGTGATGATGCTGCCGTTCGGCATGTGCGACATGCGATCGCGGACGAGGCGTACGCCGTAGGCGGGCGTGAGGCGCAACCAGCCGTGCCTCCCCACACCCATGTTGGCGCGGAACGTCATGTGCTCGTTGCGGCTGTGCGCCGCGCGCTCGACGATCTCCGTCATGCCGCCTCCAGGAGTCGCCGCAGGACGTGCTCCACCCTGGCGCGCAGGTCGGTGGTGTCCCGCCGGAGGTAGCCGACAACGTCCCGCAGGAAGCCGAAAGTACTGGACAGGGGGTCATGCCCGCCCACGGCGGGGAAGACACTCCAGTTGCCGGTCAGGTATCGCGAGCAGACCATGTGACCTGGTTCTCGGGCAGTCCGAACTCCGCCTTGAGGACCTGGCGGAAGATGCGCTCGCAGCCGACGCCGAACTGCCTGTGGATCGACGTCATGCCGCCCGCGGCTCTGCGCGGCGAACATCAGGGGCGAGGCGACGCCCATTCAGTGACAGAGCGGGTCAGCGCCGTACAGCGCGGTGAAGCCGGCAAGGTCGACCTCGTCGGCCCCTCCCATCTCGGGAAGGCAATCCGCCGACGTGCGGAGCGGCGCGAGCAGGATCTCGCGGTAGAGCCGGTCCCGCTCCTCAGTGCTCGACGCCATGGGACGGCAGCTTACGGCAAAGCTCAGACACCCCCTCGCACCCACACCAATCAAGCAGTTCCGTCCCATTTGGCGCAGATCCGGCGCTCTGCTCGTCACGAGCGCACTTCAGCAGCGGGGTGGGCCGAGTGAGCTGCTGCCTTCTTGCCGGCCGGCCAGGGCTTGCCGGTCCACGGCCCACCATTTGCCCAACGCCCATGGATCCACCCCTGCCACCATTCCCGGCGCCCAATAACTTCCGCGACACCACCAGCTTGCCGACCGATCATGTGTCGATGACCAGGGAAGAGGCTCTTGCCAACCTTCACGACACCGTCGTCTTCTGGAGCATCGGCTCCGCCACCTCGGTTGACGTGGTCATGGCCGCCTGCGACTGCCTGGTGGCAGGCGTCGACAGTCCGACCCTCCGGATCCTGGCCGGCGTCTCCCCCGTGAAGGGCAGCGAGGACGACGATCTGCGCCGCTGGCTGGCTGATGCGTTCGCGGAACTCTCCCTGACCTACTACGGGGAAGAGAGCCGGAAGGCCGAAGAGGAAGTCCTCCGCATCATGGCGCGACGACTGCTCGCCAGGAAGATCGCGCCTCGCGAACTCACGTCCTGGGTCTCACAGTTCATCACCTACGCCGGGACTCCCCTGGCAGGCGAACTGATCAACCTGGAGAGCGCCTACGAGTACGTCGAGGCCGCCAACGAGGTACACATGCTGGTCAGCACCAAGCCCGAGGATCTCGACGCGGAGGTCATCGCCGAAGCTCGACGACTGGTCGGCGACAGCGGCGCCGGCAGGGACCAGGGTTGAGCCACCACGGATCATCCCCGATCTTGTCGTGGACGTCCTTTCCGTGGCCCGCCCGCAATCAGTCGCAGACGGCTGGACTCAGCCGGACTCGGCCAGACGAACGAGAACGGCCCCCGATCAGCATCTCTGCTGGTCAGGGGCCGTATCTGCACCTGGTGGCGGGTAGAGGATTCGAACCTCTGTAGCTTTCGCGACGGATTTACAGTCCGCTCCCATTGGCCGCTCGGGCAACCCGCCAGGGCACACCACCGCGTCGCAACGCGGCGGCGGAAGCAAGGATAGCGGTTGCCCCCGGTACCGCCGCAACCGGGTACCGTCAGGAGGTCCCACGCTGGTCAGCGCGGGACGGACCAGGACAGACCGCCGGACAGCAGGAGCATGAGCATGGCAGCGAACCCCTCGTTCGACATCGTGAGCAAGGTCGACCGGCAGGAGGTCGACAACGCTCTCCGCCAGTCGGAGAAGGAGCTCTCGACGCGGTTCGACTTCCGGGGCACGGGTGCCGAGATCTCCTGGTCGGGCGAGGAGGCGATCAGCATCCAGGCGGAGACCGAGGAGCGCGTACGGGCCGCGCTGGAGGTCTTCAAGGAGAAGCTGATCAAGCGGAACATCTCGCTGAAGTCACTCGATGCCGGCGAGCCCAAGCAGTCGGGCAAGATCTTCAAGATCGATGCCAAGGTGGTGCAGGGCATCGACTCGGACAAGGCCAAGGCGATCAGCAAGAAGATCCGCGACGAGGGCCCGAAGGGCGTGCAGGCGCAGATCCAGGGCGACCAGCTCCGCGTCACCGGCAAGAAGAAGGACGACCTCCAGGCCGTCATCACGCTGCTCAAGGGCGAGGACTTCGGTCTGGCTCTTCAGTTCACCAACTACCGGTAAGAGACTCTGGCCGGCCTGGTCATCGGGCCGGCCGGGCCTTGCCATCCGCGCGGATGTCGGTCGGCCTCTCCTCGACCCGGCGCGCGCTCCGACCCCTCGCGGGCAAGGACCGCTGATGGGACACGACCCCCTTCGGCCGGACGCATGATCGGAACGTGTTGCAGGCTCCTCGAAGACCCACGGCGGCCTACCGCAACCACCATGGACCGTGAGCCGTCGGCGGGCCTCCGTCATACCGAAGGCGGGTGCGACCGGCCGGCCGGTCGCACCCGCGAAGGGATATCTCCTAGTCCGTCGCCTCGACACCAGGCGTGGCGGACGTCGCGGGGCCGAGGACCAGGTGCGGATCGAGCACCACGCCGATTGCCTGGTCCGGTGTCAGTGGCAGAGATCCGTTCCTCGCGGTGAGGCGGAGGGACGCTGCGGACCCGTCGGGCCGGAGCAGGTCCACGCTGAGCGTCTCGTACCGCACGACCTCGGCGCCGCGCTCCGCCGGAAGCCGGTGCTCCCGGAGCGAGGTTCGTACTTTGATCTTCTCGCCCGCGGGGCCCACCTGCTGCACACAGGTGCCGCTCGCCGTGCGGGAGGGGCAGGCAGTGGTGATCATCGACGCGAGGGAGGCACCGGCGTTTCGCGTGAGCTGGACCGACAGGTGAGCGTTGCCGTTCCCGGCGCCGAGGGTGCCCTGACCCCAGTAGCCGGTGAGAGTCGTCTCTCCCTCCGTCCCGCCTTGCTTGTTCCAGTTGCTGAGCAGGTCGTGCCGGGTCGGCCCGCTCAGCTCGGGCGCCTGTCGAAGCAGCGCCGGGATGACGGCCGCGTCGATCCGGGCCCAGTCTGCGGATGTGCCGGCGGCGGTGGTTACGGTCGGGGTGGGCGACGGCCCAGCCGGTGGCACCGGGTCGGTTTGGCGGGGTGCGCGGACGAGCGCGGTGGCCCCGATGGCCACCACGAGGACCGCCACAGCGGCCAACGCCATCCCGCTTCTGCGGTGCCGACGACGCGAGTCGACGGCGGCCCGGAGATCGTCGAGCGGTGGCTGACGGACGGCGTCGGTGATGGTGTCCACGTCGAACCCGCTGAACTCACGATCGGACATCGGCCCTCCTACGACTGGCTACGGCATCGACGGTGTCGGCTGGGGAGAGCAGCAGGGCGAGCGCCTGACGCCCCCGGGACAGCCGGGACTTGACCGTGCCGACGGAGACGCCCAGGGTTCGCGCCACCTCCTCGACCGGCAGGTCCACGAGGTAGTGCAGGGCCAGCGCGTGCCTCTGCCCGTCCGGCAGGCGCCGCAGCGCGGCCAGCAGCGCCAGATGCTCCGGCGCGCTGTCGGCGACCACCGGCGGCGACCACGTCCGTCGCAGCAGCCCGTCGAGCACCCGCCGACGCCGATGCCGGCTGCGGGCGACATTGACCGCCACCCGGCGCAGCCACGCCTCCGGGTTGTCGAGGCCGGCGAACCGGCGGGGCGCGGCGAGCGCCCGGGTGAACGCCTCCTGTACCGCCTCCTGCGCCTCGCTCAGGTCACCGGTCACCGCGTAGAGCTGAACGACCAGCCGCCGGAAACACCCGGCATAGACATCCGCGATCACGTCGTCGTCGGACACCCTCACCTCCCTGCTCAGCTTGTTCCACTCACGGCGGGGCGGAAAGGTTCCGTCGTTTCCGGCCGGCTTCTGCCCACAGGCAACTTCGTTGTTCCGGAGGGCGGGCGTGGGGTCGGGTGGTAGCCATGACCTCCGCGCTGCTCCTCCCCTACCGGCCGGTGCTCGGCCATCCCGTGCTGCGCCGGCTGCTGCCGGGCCTCGCCACGTCCGCGCTCGGTGACGGGCTGGCCCTGGTCGCGGTGACGTGGCTGGCACTGCAACTCGCCCCGGAGGGGCAGCGCGGCACCTGGACCGCGTTCGCGGTGGCGGCGTACACGCTGCCGGGGGCGGCCGGTGCGGTGCTGCTCGGTCGCTGGCTGGGTGGGCGGAGCGGGGCTCAGCTCGCGGGCTGGGACGCCACGGTACGGGCGGCCGCGCTGGGCGCGATCCCGGCCGCACACCTCGTCGGGGTGCTGGACGCCGGTCTCTACGTCGCCCTGCTGGCGGTGTCCTCGCTGCTGCACCCGTGGGGGTCCGCAGGTCGGTTCACGCTCGTGGCCGCGCTACTGCCGCAGCGGCACCACCTGGCCGCGAACGCGCTGCTCGGGACCCTCGGCCAGGCGGCGACGATCGTGGGGCCGCCGCTGGCCGGTCTGCTCATCGCCGGGGTGGGCCCGGTGTGGGTGATCGCGATCGACGCGGTCAGCTTCGCCGTGCTGGCCGTCAGCTACCGCCTCGTCATCCCGACCACCCGCCACGTGGGAACAGCCCGCCACACAGGCAGCGCGGGCACAGACCGCCACGCGAGCAACGCGGGCACGGGCAACCGCGCAGAACGGCCGGCCTCCGGATTCCGGATCATCGCGCGGGACCGGTCGCTGCTCGGTCTGCTGTCGCTGTCCTTCGCGTTCTTCTTCCTCTTCGGCCCGTTCTACGTGGCCATGCCGGTGCACGTCACCGACGACCTGCACGCCTCCGCCGGGACGCTCGCGGCCTACTACACCGCGTTCGGCGTCGGCTCGCTGCTCGGCGGGCTGCTCACCGGGCACCTGCGCGGCTGGCCGCCGCGGACCACGCTCGCCGGCATCGTGGCGTTGTTCGGCACCGCGCTGCTGCCGCTCGGCCTGGGCGCACCGGTGGTGCTGTCACTGTCCGCGTTCGCGCTCGCCGGGCTGGTCTGGGCCCCCTACCAGCCGACCGTGACGGTGTTGTTCCAGCGCCGGGCCGGGGCCGCCGACCTGCCTCGCGTACTGGCGGCGAACGGGGCTCTCCTGGTGC
>NZ_JAGPXV010000589.1:0-3737 GCF_018070405.1 Micromonospora sp. D75 | reverse complement strand
CGGCCAGGGCGGCGGAGCGGCCCGGGGCGGGCCGGGCGGTGGCGGGGCGGTCGACGGTGGGGCGGTCGACGGCGGGGCGGTCCGTGGCGGGGCGCTCCGTGGTGGGGCGGGCGTCGGTGGGAACGGGCCCCGTCGCGCCGGAGAGGTGTGCGACGGTCCGGCGTCGGGCCAGGGCAGGTCGAGCGGGGGCGGCGACGCCGGGGCGGGGGCCGGGCGCTCGACCTTGGGGAGGAACGCGGTGGGCTCCTCCTGGCGGTCGTGGCCGCGGCGGTCCCGGGGGTCGCCGCCGCTCACCGGGGCACCGTCGCCGACTGCAACGCGGTGGAGTCCTCGAACGCCGGCACGGTGACTGTGGAGACGCGCTCGACGTAGCCGAGTTGGTAGTGCTCAGCCACTTCCTTGAACACCCGCACTCCCTCAGAGGCGGCGAGCGCCCGCTGGAGTTCCGCGGGGTCGCCGATTGCCACGATCTTGAAAGGAGGGGAGTACACCCGGCCGTGCAGCAGCAGGGTGTTACCGACGCAGCGTACCGCGCTGGTGCTGAGCACGCGGACGTTCATGATTGACATGGCCTCCGCGCCGCCGGCCCAGAGCGCGTTGACCACCGCCTGGACGTCGCCCTGGTGCACGACCAGGTCGTCGTTGCTGGCGCCCTTGGGCAGCGGCTGGTCGGGCCGGCGGTCGGCGTCGTTCAGCTCGACCGTCACGCCGCTGCCGGTGAGCGCGGTGAACCCGGCGGCCTGCCGGCTCGCGGCGGCCCGGTCCCGCTCGGTCTTGATCGGCCCGTCGGCGCCGGCCAGCGCGGCGGTCTGCTCCTCCACCTCGGTGCGGAGCCGGGCGGCCTTCGCCTCGCTCGCCGCCACCTGCTCCCGGCGATCCTCGATCAGCTGGGTGAGCTGGGGCCGGCGGTCCTCGCGCAGCGGCGTGCCGCCCGCGGTGGTGGCGGTGGTGGTGAACAGCAGCCCGGCCGCGGCGGCGATCAGGGGTACGCCGATCGACCAGCCCGGGCGGCGCTGGCGGGCGCGCCGGGGCAGCAGGGCGGCTGCCGCGCGGCGGAGGACCTTCTGCCAGGAGGCGGCGCCGGACGTGTACTCCACCGGGCGTTCCCTTTCCCGTCGTCTCGTTCCGGCTCGCGCCGATGCGAACCGACCTGATCGACCCGGAAAGTCCGCTCTTTCCGGTTACTGAGTGCACCGGCCTGGCCCCATTCGTGGCCTGGACGGTCCGTCGGGACTACGCTAGCTGTCGAACATTATTGGCCATGGACCGTCGCCCTCGCGCCCGGTTGTCAGGCCGGACGAGGTCGTACCCCCCTCTGGAGAGCGTCGTGCCCAAGTCTCAGGTCCGCAAGAAGAAGGTGTACACCCCGCCCACGGACGTTCGTCCGACGGCGACGGCGTCGACGCGCAAGCCTAGCCCGGTCTGGCTGCCGGTCACGGCGGTCGCGCTGATCGTGATCGGCATCGGCTGGCTGGTGCTCTACTACCTGTCCGAGCAGGCGTACCCGGTCGCCACCTGGGGTTACTGGAACCTCGCTGTCGGCTTCGGCGCGATGGTCTCCTCGCTGATCCTGCTCTCCCGCTGGCGCTGAGCCGGCCGCCCGTCGACCCGGCGTAGGTCACGCCACGCCGCCCCTGCCAGGCGCTTCGTCGCCGCTACACCTAAGGTGTGCGCAGGGCGGCGTGGCCTGGTGCGAGAAGACTCACGTTACTGCTGGGTAACCTTGCGCGTAGGCTGCACGGACAAGCAGCAGACCGGGAGGCCAACTCGATGGGCAGCGTCCAGATCGTCACCACGATCCTCGCGGCCGCCATCACCGCTGTCGCGGTGTGGCTTGCGGTGCGCGCGGTCATGAAGATGACCGCCGTCATCCGGCTCGGTCAGCCCGCGCCGGAGCGCTTCGGCGACAAGGGCGCGCGTACCAAGAAGATGCTGGTGGAGACCGCAGGTCACACCCGCATGCTGAAGTGGAGCGTGGTCGGCGCCGCCCACTGGTTCGTGATGGTCGGCTTCATCGTGCTGTCGCTGCTGGTGCTGGAGGCCTACTTCGAGGTGGTCTCGACCGGCGGCGGGCTGCCGATCATCGGGCACTGGACGATCTTCGGCCTGGTCACCGAGTGGATCGGCATCCTCGGCCTGGTCGGCATCCTGGTACTGATGGCGATCCGCCTGCGCAACCGGCCGGGCCGCGCGGAGAACCGCTCCCGGTTCACCGGTTCGAGCATGTGGCAGGGCTACTTCGTCGAGTGGGTCGTCCTGCTGGTCCTGATCTTCGGGTTCGTGATCCGGGGCTTCAAGGTCGCCACCGACCACTTCGAGTACCCGGTCTGGGCCGCCCCGCTCAGCCACGCGATCGGCTCGGTCCTCCCGAACTGGGAGGCCGGCGTCAGCGTCGCCGCGCTCATCAAGATCTGCATCTCGATGACCTGGCTCATCGTGATCTCGCTGAACGTCACCATGGGCGTGGCCTGGCACCGCTTCCTGGCCTTCCCGAACATCTTCTTCAAGCGCGACCCGGAGAAGCCGGCCGGCTCGGGCCTCGGCCCGCTGCGCCCGATGACCAGCGAGGGCAAGCCGCTGGACTTCGAGGAGGCCGACCCGGAGAAGGACCAGTTCGGCGTCGCCCAGGTCGAGCAGTTCAGCTGGAAGGGCCTGCTCGACTTCAGCACCTGCACCGAGTGCGGCCGCTGCCAGTCGCAGTGCCCGGCCTGGAACACCGGCAAGCCGCTGTCGCCGAAGCTGCTGGTGCTGAGCCTGCGCGACCACGCGTACGCCAAGGCGCCTTACCTCCTGGCCGGCGGCGGCAAGGACCTCACCGGCGAGGAGAAGGCGACGCAGGAGCAGCTGGCCGGCGTCGACGTGCTCGCCATGGCCGAGGCCGACCGGCCGCTGATCGGCACCGCCGAGGAGGGCGGCGTCATCGACCCGGACGTGCTCTGGTCCTGCACCACCTGTGGCGCGTGCGTCGAGCAGTGCCCGGTGGACATCGAGCACGTGGACCACATCGTCGACATGCGCCGCTACCAGGTGCTGATCGAGTCGAGCTTCCCGTCCGAGGCCGGCGTCATGCTGCGCAACCTGGAGAACAAGGGCAACCCGTGGGGCGCCCCGCAGAACACCCGCGAGGACTGGACCAAGGGCCTCGGGTTCGAGGTGCCGCGGGTCGGCGAGGTCGACGACTTCGAGTACCTGTTCTGGGTCGGCTGCGCCGGCGCGTTCGAGGACCGGGCCAAGAAGACCACCCGTGCGGTCGCCACGCTGCTCAACGAGGCGGGCGTCTCCTTCGCCATCCTCGGCGAGGGCGAGACCTGCTCCGGTGACCCGGCCCGCCGCATCGGCAACGAGTTCGTCTTCCAGATGCTCGCCCAGCAGAACGTCGAGACGCTGAACGAGGCGTTCGAGGGCCGGGAGAAGAGCAAGCGCAAGATCGTCGCCACCTGCCCGCACTGCTTCAACACGCTCGGCAACGAGTACGGCCAGCTCGGCGGCGAGTTCGAGGTCGTGCACCACACCCAGTTGCTGGCCCACCTGGTCAGCGCCGGCAAGCTCACCCCGGTGCAGCCGGTGGACGGCGGCGTCACCTACCACGACCCGTGCTACCTGGGCCGCCACAACCGGATCTTCGCCGCGCCGCGTGAGGTGCTCGGCGATTCCATCCAGGGCGAGCTGACCGAGATGCCGCGTAACAGCGAGCGCTCCTTCTGCTGCGGCGCCGGCGGCGCCCGGATGTGGATGGA
>NZ_JAGPXV010000588.1:0-3740 GCF_018070405.1 Micromonospora sp. D75 | reverse complement strand
CGCGACCATCTGGCGCGCAACGACATCCACGCCTGGGCGGCGTCCTACCTGAGCGCGCTGGAGGAGAGCGGGTCGCTCGCCGGCCGCCGCGCCGCAACCCGCTGACCCGGCGCCCCGGCGCTCACCCCGCCGCGGACGCCCGGTCCTTGTCCAGCCAGTCCAGGATCGCGTCGATCGGCTCCCGCCAGCGGGCGTCGAGCATCAGGTCGTGCCCCATGCCGGGGAAGAGCAGCGGCGCGGAGGCGTACCGCTGGGCGGCCCGGATCAGCGCGGACGCCGGCACGACCCGGTCGTCCGGGCTGCCCAGCACCAGCACCGGTGGCCGGCCCACCGCCGGCTCCGGCCCCCGGCCGGTCAGCAGCTGCCACTGCGCCCGCCGCCCGGCCCGGCCCAGCCGGGCCAGGTGCCGCCGGGCGGCGGCGACGGGCAGCTCCCGCCTGACCAGCTGCCGCCGGTGCAGCCGCAGCCCGGCGCCGAAGACCGCCGGCAGGGTCCCGGCCGGATTTCGCCGCAACGCCGTGCCGAACGTCGCCCAGCCGCCGAGCACCGGCGCCACCAGCACCGCGGCCCGCGCCGGGTAGCGGGCCAGCGCGTGCGCCACGACCCGGGCGCCGGCGCCGTGCCCCACCAGCACCGCCTGCCGCGGCAGGCTCGCCGCCACCTGCGTCACGTCATGGGTGTACGAGCGCAGCGTCGCCTCCGGCGCCGGCTCGCTGCCGCCGTGCCCGCGCAGGCTCAGCGCGTACGCCGGGAAGCCGCGACCGGCGGCGTGCCCCAGCCAGTGCTCGGCGAACGCCCACGCGCCGTGGCCGAAGCCGGGCACGAACAGCAGCGGCGGCTTCGCCTCCTCCCGCTCGGGTACGGCGGCGAGCACCTCCCGGCGGGCGGGCCGCTCCGGCCGGGCCCACTCCCAGGACCGGACCACCCGCACACGCTCAACCGTCATTTGACACCCTCCAGCTCGTGCAGCGCCCGCTGGAGCGCACGCAGGTAGTCGGCGTGCCCGACCTCGAACCAGTGCCGGGTGCTGTCCTTGACCTTGGCCGAGTACCGCTCGCCGAGGCCCGCGCGGACCTTGCGTTCGAACGCGGCGGCCCGCTCCGGCCGGGTGGCGCGCAGCGTGAGCAGCCGGGCGAACAGCACGCTCTGCCAGTGCGAGATGGGGAAGATGCCGGAGTCCGGCTGCACCAGGCCGACCACGGCGAGCGTGGGATGCCCGGCGGTGAACGCGTTGAGCCACAGCCGGGGCCGCCCGGACCCGTCCTCGTCGCCGAGCACCTGTCCCTTGAGGAACTCGAAGCGCGGCAGGTAGCCGGTGGCGAAGACGACCAGCTCCGGGTCGATGCGCCGGCCGTCGGTCAGCTCGACCGCGCGGTCGTCGAACCGGGCCACGTCCGGCACCGGCGTGACCTCGCCGTGCCCGACGTAGTAGACGAGCTGGCTGTTGGCGATCGGGTGCGTCTCGTAGACGCGGTGGTCGGGCTCGGGCATGCCGAACCGGGTCAGGTCGCCGACGGTCAGCCGCAGCATCCAGTGGTAGAGCCACTGCCGTACCCGCAGTGGCACCCGCAGCGCCAGCAGCGTGTCGTTGACCTGGTCGGCGGGGCGGCCGAGGACGTACTTCGGGGCGTACCAGTAGCCGCGCCGGGTGGAGTGCCAGCAGTGCGACGCCTGCTGGGCCGCCTCGACCGCGATGTCGCAGCCGGTGTTGCCGGCGCCCACCACCAGCACCCGCTTGCCGCGCAGCTGCGCCGGGTCCTTGTAGGACGAGGCGTGCATGACCTCGCCCCGGAACTGCTCCAGCCCTTCGTAGCGGGGCAGCTTCGGCGACCAGTTGTGCCCGTTGGCGAGCACCACGGCGGCGTACCGGGAGGTGCGTTCGGGGCCGTAGCCGCCGGTGCTGCGCGTGGTCACGTCCCACCGGTCCCCCTCGACCGGCTCGACCCGGACCACCTCGGTGCCGAACCAGACGTGCTGGCGCAGGTCGAAGTGGTCGGCGTACCGCTCGAAGTAGGACAGCAGCTGGCTGTGGTGCGGGTAGTCCGGCCAGTCGTCCGGCATCGGGAAGTCGGGGAACTGGGTGAACGGCCGGGACGAGATCAGGTGCGTGCTGGCGTACACCGGGCTGCGGTCGTGCCGCCAGTTCCAGGCGCCGCCGACGCCTGTCTCCCGCTCGTAGCAGTCCACGCCGAAGCCGGCCTCGCGGAGGTTCTTGACGGCGGTCAGGCCGCTGGCGCCGGCGCCGATGACGCAGACCGTGTCACCCCGGTCGGAGACCGGGCGTTCGGCACGGCTCGATGCGACCGTGGAGTCCGGATCGGGGTGGCCGGGGTCGGTGGAGGAGGACACCGCGAAATCCTGCCGAGAATGCCAGCGGTTGTCCAGCCACCGATTTCGCCGCCGCCCACCCGCTCGACTCGCTTGACACAGCGTCACCACCGGCCCGGTCACCGAGCGTGAATGGACCGGCCGCGCCGGAGGCGTACCTCGTGCGCCCTTTGCTCTGCCGCCACGGACGCGGCACCGGCGGGAGCTGGCCTGACGCCTCTCGGCCGGCCGGCCGGGAGGCGGCCGCCGATCACGTCGGGTAACTGATGCGCATGTGGCGACAGAGCAAAGGCGGCGAAGCGGTTGTCCTGCCGGCCGCCGGGTCCGTGACCGTGCGTCACGGCCGGCGGTCCGCGGCCGTCAGGCGGTGGGCAGCAGCAGGTCCACCAGGACCGGGAAGTGGTCGCTGGCGCGACGGGTCAGCGGCGTGTCCACCACGTCGTAGTCGACCACTGTGATCCGGGGGTCGACGAAGAGCGCGTCGATGCGGCGGCGCGGGTCGGCGCAGGAGAACGTGTGCCGGTCGGCCCGGTCGGCGGCCAGCGCCGCGTCGGTGAGCCCCTCGGCGACCGTCCGCCAGGCCGGCCCGTCCGGGCCCTCGTTGAGGTCCGCGCCGGCCACCACGGGCAGCGTGGACGCGGCCAGCTCCCGCTTGAACGCGGCCGCCTGCGCGGGCCGCTCGGCCGGGTCGGTGGACAGGTGCGAGCCGGCCAGCAGCACGTCGACGCCGCCGACCCGGCAGCGCGCGTACGCGGCGCCGCGCATGTGCCGCCCCGGCGTCAGCGGATAGCGCTGGCAGCTGGTGTCGGTGACCCGCACCCGCAGGCTGGTCAGCAGCACGTTGCCCAGCGACGGCAGGCCACCGGCCGCCACCACCATGCCGAACGACTCGGCGAGCGCGGCGCACTTCTGCCGCCACCGGAACCGGCGCGGTCCCTCCTGGACGATCACCACGTCCGGGTCCGCGCCCCGGACCACCTCGGCCAGCGCGGCGGTGTCGTCCCGCTGGCCGTGGACGTTGTACGACAGCACCCGCAGCGGCACACCCGAGTCCGTCATGTCAGATCCGCCGGGCCAGGTCGGCGGCGCCGATCACACCTGCGGTGTTGCCCAGCTCGGCCGGGCGTACCTCGGCGACGGGCAGGCGGCTGCGCTGGGCCAGCGCCTCGGCGAACGACCGGCGGGTCGGGCCGAGCAGCAGGTCGCCGGCGTCGATCACGCCGCCGCCCACCACCAGCACCTGCGGGTCGAGGATCTGCGCCATGTCGGCGAGGCTGGTGCCGAGCCAGCGGCCGACCTGGGCGAACGCCTCGGTGGAGACCGGGTCGCCGCCCTTGGCCGCGGCGGTCACCATCGGGCCGGTGATCGACTCGGCCTCGCCGTCGGCCAGCTCCAGCAGCGCGGTGGCCCGG
>NZ_JAGPXV010000587.1:0-3754 GCF_018070405.1 Micromonospora sp. D75 | reverse complement strand
GCGCGCTGGAGCCCTGATCGCAGCACCCCGGCCGCCCGTTGCGGCCAGGACGCGCTGCCGCGCAGCGTGGGCGGATCGGCGGCGGAGAGCACGGCGGCGGTCAGGTCACCGCCGCGCGGGGCGGACAGCCGCCCCTGGGTGGTGACCCGCTGACCCGGCAGCAGCGGCCGCCAGGCCGGGTCGGTGGCCAGCACCAGGGCGCGTACCGGGCCGGTGACCCGCGCGCCGTCGCCTCCGGTGAGGCGGACCAGGTCGACGCGGACCAGGAGCATCGGTGGCCGGCCGGGGGCACCGCGTACCGGGCGGGGATCGTCGCGCAGCACCAGGTCGGCGGTGACCACTGCGCCTTCGGTGACCAGAGCGCGTACCGCCGTGGCGTCGCGGATCGCGAGCCGGGCGCCGGTGGCGGCGGCCCCGCAGACCACGCCGAGCAGCACGGCGACCACGATCCAGCCGTAGCGGCGGGTCGGTTCCCCCGGTCGGCCGAGCACGCCGCAGCAGCGCAGGGCCGCCAGGAGGGCGAGCGCGGCGGCGACGGCGGCCGTCCACACGGTCGCGCGGACGGTGAGGTGCAGCCCGGCCAGCGCGGCGAGCCACGCGGCCACCGCCAACCCGGCCAGCCGCAGGTCGGGCACGTCGCGGACAGGCGCAGGGTCACCGTCGAGGACGGGCGAGGCAGCGGCACGCCGGCCGGTCACACCGTCACCAGTTCCTTGAGCTGCTCGTACCGGGCGTCGCCGATGCCGTCGACCTGCCGCAGGTCGGACACGGACCGGAAGCCGCCGTGCTGGTCGCGGTGGTCGAGGATCCGCTGGGCGAGCACCGGGCCGACGCCGGGTAGCGCGTCGAGCTGGGCAAGCGTCGCGGTGTTCAGGTTGACCGGTCCGGCCGGCGCCGCAGGTCCGCCCGGCGCACCGCCTGCGCCCGCCGCGGCGGGCCCGCCCGGTGGCGGTGGGGCGGTCACGCCGACCAGGATCAGTTCACCGTCGGTGACCTTGCGGGCGGGGTTGAGCAGCGCGACGTCGACGCCGGGCAGCGCGCCGCCTGCCGCTTCGACGGCGTCGGCCAGCCGGGCGCCGGCCGGCAGCCGGACCAGGCCGGGGCGGCGGACCTTCCCGGCCACCGCGACGACCACCTGACCCGGTGCGCCGGCTGACGCGGGCACCCCGGTGACCGCCTCGGTCGCCGCGCCCACAGGCGCCTCGGAGGACGCCGTCACCGGCGGCACGGGTTCGGTGCTCGGACGCGAGCGCCAGGCCCAGACGGCGGCCACCACGACCACCACTGCCGCCACCGCCGCGAGCGCCCGCACACCCCGGCGGCCGGGATCGAACGCCCCGGGTCCGGGCAGCCGGGACGCCAGGCCGCGCGCGGCCACCGGAGCATCGTGGGACGGGCCGTCGTCGGCGTCCGGCTCGGCGGACCAGGGGTTCGCCCCGGACGAGGGTTCCCGCCCGCCGTCGCGCTCCGGGAAGCCGGGACGCAGCCCGAGACCCGGCTCGGCCTCGCCGGGCCCAGGCCCGAACAGCCGGGCGAGCCGCCGCCGTACCGTCGTCTCCTCGTCGTCTGGCACGGCTCGGGACGCTACGGCGACAGCTCGTCCCGCATCGGCCGATGAACGCTCACCTGTGGACAACCAAGGGACTGTGGACACACACCCGATCAAGCCCTGGCCGTGCTAGGTGGCCGAAAACTACGGTCAGCGCGCCTCCGGGTCCAGGCCGAGCGCGGCCCGTCCCCCGTCGACCGGCACGACCGCGCCGTTGACGAACGAGGCGCGTTCGGAGAGCAGGAACGCGACCACCTCGGCCACCTCGTCGGTACGCCCGATCCGGCCGAGCGGGTGCAGCCGGGCCATCTCCGCGTCGACGTGCGCGACCTCGACCGGGTCGAGTCCGGCCAGGTAGGCGGCGTGCCGTTCGGTGTGGACGGAGCCGAGCGCCACCGCGTTGGCGCGGATCCCGTGGCGGCCGTAGTCGACGGCGAGCGCCCGGGTCAGCCCTTCCAGCGCGGCCTTGGCGGTGGCGTACGGCAGCGCGCCCGGCACCGCCCGGCGGGCCTGGTGGGACGAGACGTTGACGATCGCGCCGCCGGTCCGGGCGGCCAGGAACCGGCGTACGGCGGTGCCGGCCCCGGCCACGGCGGGCCGCAGGTTGAGCGTGATCAGGTCGACCACCTCGCTCGCGGGCGCGCGGTGCAGGTCGGCGTCGCGGAAGACGGCGGCGTTGTTGACCCAGCCGGCCAGCGGCGCGTACGCCTCGGCGCGGTCGGCGGCCCGGCCGGTGACCGCCTCGTCGCCGGCGTCCCCGGTCACGGCGTGCAGCCGGTCGGCGAGCGGATGCCGGGCCAGCCAGTCCAGTGCGCTCGTGTCCCGTTCGACCACGACCACGATGCCGCCGTCGGTGGCCAGCCGTTCGACGATGGCGCGTCCGACGCCGCGCCCGCCGCCGGTGACGACATACGACCGGAGGTTCATCCGGCCACCCTAGGGTGTACGGCGGTGGACCACCACGCACGCCAGCCCCGGCCCGGCGTGGGCGGCGACCACCGCTCCGGCCTCGGTGACGTACGTGTCGTGCAGCCGGTCGCCCAGCCGCTCGGTCAGCGCCGTCAGCAACTGCTCGGCCCGCTGCGGCGCGGCGAGGTGGTGCACCGCGACGTCGACCTGGGCGTCGTCTGCCGCCTCGACGGCGAGGTCGACCAGCCGCGCGACTCCCCGGCTGGCGGTACGGACCTTGTCCTTCACCACGATCGCGCCATCCGGCATGTGCATGATCGGCTTTACCGAGAGGGCGGTGCCGAGCAGCGCCTCGGCCGCGTTGATCCGGCCGCCCCGGCGCAGGAACTCCAGCGTGTCGACGTAGAAGTAGATGGTGGTGCGGGCGACCGCGTCCAGCGCCGCGTCGCGTACCCCGGTCAGGTCGGCGCCCGCCGCGGCGGCCGCGGCGGCGGCGAGCGCCGGGAAGCCGAGGCCCATGCCTGTGGATCGGCTGTCGACGACGGTGACGCGGTCGTCGCCGACCTCGGCGGCGGCGAGCCGGGCGGCCTCGACAGTGCCGGACAGTTCCGCGGACAGGTGCACCGACACCACGCCGTCGGCGCCCTCGGCGAGCAGCGTGCGGTAGACCTGCGCGAACTGTTCGGGCGCGGGCCGGGACGTGCTCACCGAGACCCGCCGGCCGCTCAGCGCGCGGGTGGCGTCGGCCGGGGAGGTCTCGACGCCCTCCAGCCCTTCCGCGCCGTTGAGCACGACTGTGAGCGGGACGACGGTGAGCCCGCGTGCGCGGGCCAGGTCGGAGGGCAGGTAGGCGGTGGAGTCGGTGACGACCGCGACGGGCATGACCGGCACGCTAGCCGATGGCGCTGTGACGCGCCGGGGCCGGAGGTGTCAGACCGCGTCGGTGAGCGCCGCCCGGGTGACCAGACCGACGTTGTGCGCCCGCAGGTGCCAGCCCCGGACGCCGTTGTGGCGCAGTTCGGTCCAGTGGCAGTTCGCCAGCGAGCCGAGGCTGCGCAGCACCGTGTGGTCCCAGCCGAGCAGGTGCCCGACGCCCTGCCGGGCGCCGCCGCCGTGGGTGGTCACCACGACCGTGCCGCCGACGGCGAGGTCGGCCGCGTCCTGGAACCCGGCGCCGAGCCGGGCGCCCAGGTCACCCAGGGGTTCGAGGCCGGCGCCCGGGTCCGGGTCGCCGGCCCGCCAGCGGGCGTACTCGTCGGGGAACCGTTCGGCCACCTCGGTCAGGGTGAGGCCCTG
>NZ_JAGPXV010000586.1:0-3756 GCF_018070405.1 Micromonospora sp. D75 | reverse complement strand
CCAGCACCGCGCTCGCGCCGAGCGCCAGCGCCACCAGGACGTCGGCGCCCCGGCGGACACCGCCGTCGAGCAGCACCGGCAGCCGCCCGCCGACGGCCTCGACCACCGCGGGCAGCGCGTCCAGGGTGGCCAGCGCGCCGTCGAGCTGCCGGCCCCCGTGGTTGGAGACCAGCAGACCGTCGAGACCGTACGAGACGGCCAGCGCCGCGTCCGCCGGATGCAGCACCCCCTTCAGCAGGATCGGCAGCGCGGTGATCTCGCGCAGCCGGGCGATCCGGGCCCAGTCCAGCCCGGCGTCCATCTCGATGTCCCGCACCCGGCCGGTCGCGTCGCGCATGTTCTCGCAGCTCAGCCCGGCCGGCAGGTCGACGAAGCCGTGCCGCAGGTCGCGTTCGCGCCGGCCGAACACGGGCGAGTCGACGGTGACGACCAGAGCGCTGCACCCGGCCGCCTCCGCCCGCCGTACCACCGTTGCGGTGAAGTCGAGGTCCGGCTGCGGGTACAGCTGGAACCAGAGCGGCCCGCCGGCTGCGGCGATCTCCTCGACCGGGCGGGTGGCCGCCATGCTGACCACCATGATCGTGCCCGCCTCGGTGGCGGCGCGGGCGGTGGCCACCTCGCCCTCGGGGTGGGCCAGCCGGTGGAACGCGGTCGGCGCGATCAGCACCGGCATCGAGATCCGGCTGCCGAACAGGGAGACCCGCAGGTCGCGCCGGGCGGCGCCGCGCAGGACGCGGGGCACCAGGTAGCGCCGGGCGAAGGCCGCCTCGTTGGCGCGCACCGTACGTTCCTCGCCGGCTCCGCCGGAGAAGAAGTCCCAGTGCACCGGGTCCAGGCGGCCCCGCGCGTCGGCGGCCAGCTCGGCCAGGTTCAGCGCCGGACCGTCCAGCGCCGCGTCGAGCGGGCGCATCTCAGCTCTCGGCACTGCTCAGGCAGCTGTCGACGAACGCGACGAGCGGCGCGACATGGGTCTCCGGCCGGTCCCACCGGTTCTCCAGGTTCTCCGCCAGGTGGTGGGTGGCGACGACCCGGCCCGCCCGGTGATGGCGGACGACCGGATGCAGGTAGGCGGCGTCGTGGGCCTGGCCGGCGACGTCCTGGGCGACCCGGTTGACGGTGACGTCGAACGGGTCCACCTGGTCGTGCTCGGGACCGTACTCCAGGGTGACCACGAAGGCGTGCTCGTAGTCGTGGTCGGGGGTACGCAGGCCGGTGCCGGTGAAGTACTCGACGGGCACCTCCTCGTGGTAGCGCGCGTCGGACCCGGCGACGGTGACCACGTCGGCGAGGAAACCGAACTGCTGCCACAGCGCGGAGGTGCGGTTGACCCGCGCGACGACGGCGTCGGCGATCAGCTCCCCGGTGGCGTCCAGCTTCTCCGCCGGCCACGGCGTGTCCCCGTACCGCCGCTCCAGGATCCGGTGCAGCGCCCGGACGGCGTACCGGAAACCGTGGATGAAGCCGCTCGTCGAGCGTTTGAAGTCCCGCTCCTGGCTGATCGTGCCGGCGAAGTAGAGGCCGGGCACGTTCACCGACTCCCACTCCGGGGTCTGCGCCGGAAAGCGGTCCCGGATGGCGAGTTGCGGACGGCAGGTGTCGTCGAAGATGGACGCGTCGAAGGCGAACCCGGTACAGGCGAGCACCCGGTCGTACCGCAGCTCCTTGACCACCTCGTCGGCGCGGGAGAACGAGAAGGTCACAGTGAAGCCGTCGCCGTCGCGCTCGATGCGCTTGACGTCGCCGTCGAGGATCGCGTTCGCCGACTTCAGCTGGTAGGTGTCCAGGAAGTTGTTGTTCACCGCGCGCAGGTGTCCCACGTAGTGCGTGCGCCAGGCCATCCGGATCGAACTCGGCCCGGCCACGTGGATCAGCGTGGTGGTCTCCATCAGGTTGTCCGCGGTCTCGAACGCGGAGTTCCCCTTGCCGATGATCAGCACCTTCTGGTCCAGGTAGTCGCGCGGGTCGACGGACATCTCCGCGTACTGCTCGGCGAGTTCCAGGCCCGGGATCTCCGGCCGGTACGGCTGCGAGACGCCGGTGGCGACGACGAGCCGTCGCGCCCGGAACACCTCCTCCCCCGCCCGGACCTCGAACACCCCGTCGACCTTGCCGACCGACGTCACGCGGCAGCCGTACCGGACACGCGCCCCCGTCTTCGCGGCGAAGTCGGCCAGGTAGCGGACCATCACGTCGGCGTCGGGGAAGTACCGCTCGGTGTAGCCGGTGAACCGCAGCGCCGGGTCGTCGCTGAGCAGCGAGTTCCAGTCCAGCCGCAGGTTCAGCTCCGGATCGTCGGAGCCGGTGTGCGGCTTGTTGATGGAGATCAGTTGCCGGTGGCGGGGGAAGGTGGCGAAGAACGCCCCCGGTATCCCCGCCTGTTCCAGGACCAGATAGTCGCGCTTGCCGTCGGCCTCCAGCAGGGCCGCGAGCTGCAGGCCGGCCGGTCCGGCTCCGACGATCAGGTAGTCAAGCGTCATGTGCGTCCACCTCAGGAGAAGGAAACGGAGAAATCGGCGATCACGTCGGCGGCGCGCCGCACGTCGGCGTCCAGCGGCCGGTCCGGGTCGATCGGCGGTACGACAGCGGCCACCGCGGCCAGCGCCTCGGCACAGCCGGGCGCGGTCGGCGCACGCGCGCCGACGTACGCCGCCTGGCGCAGTCCCACCGCGAGCGATCCGACGATCAGGTGCAGCAGCCGGGTCTGGTCCAGCGCCCGCAGCGCGGCCTGGGTGCCGAGCGGGACGACGTCCTGGTTGTGCAGGTTGGTCGGCACGCTCTGCATGCTCGCGGGCATGGTGTCCCGGCGGATCTCGGTGATCAGGGCGGTCGCCGCCAGTTGCACGCCCTGGAGCCCGTGCTGCTGTCCCGGGCCGGCGGCCAGCATCGGCGGCAGGCCGCCGTTGCGGTTCGGGTCGACGAGCAGATCCAGTTGCCGTTCGGCGAGGTTGCCGACCTGCGCCACGACCATCGACAGCACGTCGGCGGCGAACGCGGCCGGCTGCCCGAAGAAGTTGCCGCCGTGCACGACGAGGTCCTCGTCGGGAAAGAACAGCGGGTTGTCGGTCACGCTCGCGAGGTCGGCCCCGACAACGGCGTCGACGTAGCGCAGCGCGTCCTCGGCCGCGCCGAGCAGTTGCGGCGCGCACCTGATGCTGTACGGCTCCTGCAACGGGCGCGCCCCGGACGCGACGATCCCGGCGCCGACCCGCCGCATCCGCGCGCCCACGTCGACCGCGCCCGGATGGCCGTACGCGGCCAGCAGCCGGGCGTCGAGGAACTGCGTGTCGCTGCCCAGCAGATCGGCGAGCAGGCAGGTGAGCACCTGGACCGCCCGGTGCGCGCAGCGGGCCGCGTCCAGCGCCAGCGCCGTCGCCGCGGTGGTCAGCGACGTGCCGTTGACCAGGGCGAGCGCGTCCCGCCCGTCCAGCGGCAGCGGTTCCAGGCCGGCCCGCTGCAGCGCCTCGGCCGCCGGTAGCCGTACCCCGTCCAGGTAGGCGTGCCCACGGCCCCGTAACGCCTGGGCGGCGGCGCCCAGCGGGATCAGGTCACCGCTGGCGCCGACCGAACCCAGCCGGGGCACCGCGGGGACGAACGTGGTCGCGAGCATCGCCGCGAGCGCGTCGATGACGTGCGGGGAGACCCCCGACGCGCCCCGGGCCAGCGACGCGGCCCGCAGCAGCAGAGTCGCGCGGACCACCTCCGGGTCGAGTTCCGGGCCCTGCCCCGCGCCGAGGTGGGCGAGCGTGTTGTCGGCCT
>NZ_JAGPXV010000585.1:0-3762 GCF_018070405.1 Micromonospora sp. D75 | reverse complement strand
CGACGCCCACGACCCAGTCGAGCGCTTCGTAGATCCAGCCGGGCACGTCCCACGGGCAGAAGTCGAGCGGGTGCGGGATCGGGCTGGGCAGCATGCTCACGCGCGGATCCTCCGGTGGTCAGCGCCAGGGCCGACGCGGGTTGTGGCCCTGCTGGGGGATCTTTCCGAGGTCACGGGCGTTGCTCAGGTCCGTCTCCACGGTGGCCGCGACCGAGCGGACGACGTCCGACCCGAGGACCTCCAGCGACCGGCCGAGTTGTTCCCACGCCCGCAGCAGCGTCTCGGCGTAGCCCTGGTAGTGCTTGTCGAAGGCGACGCCGATGTCGTCCCGGCCCCAGGGTCGCTGGTCGCTCGCGGCCGCGATCGGGTCGCCTGTCTCCCGCCGGGCCGCGCTCATCGCCTTACCGGACAGGGTCAGGTCGGCGCCGCCGCGCCGGGCCCGGTCCGGGTCCAGCCAGATCTCTCCCCCGGCCACCTGTCACTCGCCGCGTGCCAGCACGGCGTCGGCCCGGCCGAGCAGCGCGCCGAAGTCATTGGTACGCAGGAACTCGACCGACGGTGAACCCGGGGGCAGATAGCCGGAGACCAGCTCACGGGTGGCGGTGACCGCGGCCGTGGAGGCGCGCAGCACGGTCTCGGTGATCTTCCGGCTCAGCCCTCCGGCATCCCGGTCCCGGAAGACGGCAGGGCTCACCTCGACGCTGATCAGCTCGCCTCGCGCGCCGACCACAGCGGTCACCTGACCGTCGTCGGAGCGTTCGGTGACCCGCAGCTCGGCCAGTTTGACCTGAAGTTCGTCCAGACCGGACCGCAACCGCTGGTACTGGCCGTACACCTCGTCGAATCGCGCGCGTAGTGCACGGTTCGCATCCCGGTCCGCACTCTCGGCCACCGCCGCACCCCTTCCGTCACCGTGGGTAGGCCCGACCATACCGGGTGCCACGAAATCCGTGGGGTCCGGTAATTTCAAGTGGTGATCGAGCGACAGCAGGCCGAGCAGATCGCCTCGGTATGGGCCCGGCGGGACTCCGACCGCCTCGGTTTTCCCTGCACGCCGGTGGTCGAGGAGTTCGACCTGGGCTACGTGGTGTTGTCCACTGTGTCCGCCGATGCCCGGGCGCTGCCCGGCGACCTGCCGACCACAGTCATCGACAAGGAGACCGGCGAGGTCTCCACCTGGCCGCGGATTCCGGCGCCGGCGGTCGAGGCGTTGTACCGGCAGCAGCGGCCCGATGAACCCCGTGCGCCGCGCGCCGTCGACCCGGCCGCCCAACTGCTGCGCGAGTTGACCCGGCTGCCCACGCCGGGCGCGGCGGCGCACCTCACGCTCGACGGCCGCCGGCACGTCGCGCAGGGTGCCAAAGGAGATGTCGAGGTCCGGCACCATCCGCTGGTGCAGTCCTACCTGGACGACCTGACCCCGGGCCATCTGGTGCGGGGCGGCGAGCGGCACGCCGAGATGATCGTGGTCTCCGACGCGCTGTACGAGCACGACCACCGCCGGGCCGCCGAGGGTCTGCCGCCACTGACCATCGAGGACGCCCGCGACCTGCTCGGCACCAGCCGGATCGAGGTCTACCGCAGCCGCGAGCCGGGTGATCCGCTTGGCGGCCTCGCCGACCTTCCCTGCGACTCGTGCGTCAAGTTCCTGGTGCGCTTCGGGGTACTGCCGTGGCCTGACCTCGCCTTTGTCGAGGAATGGCGCCCGGAACCACGCGAGGTCATTCAACCCGGGAGGTTTCCCGACGAGGTGGCCCACGCGCTCATGGACGGCGGCTGGCAGATCAGCATGTTCAACGAGGCGCTCGCGATGGGCGCGATGACGGAGACGAGAGAGATCGCGGGGCAGCATCACCGGCATGAGCCCTTCCCTGCCGCCGAGGCGGCGCTCACCGCGTTCCCGGCCGTCCTGAGCCGGCGACGCGGCCCCGGGGAGCAGGTCTGGATCAGCCGGTTCACCACGAATCCGCTCCGGGCCGCGCACAGCGCCGACTCTCTCGCCGACTTCGGCGCGGTCATCGGCGCGCGCCTCTTCCCGCTCGGCAGCGAACGTCAGGAGAGCATCCTCGCCGTCGACGAGCACGGCCGGATCTTCGCCCTCGACCAGGCCGGCGAGTGGTTCCTCGGCGCCGACATCGACGCCGCCCTCACCACCCTGCTGCTCGGCCGCGCCCCCGCCCGGGTCCGCGACGACGGCACCTGGTGAGCGGCGGGCGGGCGATCAGAGGGCCACGCCGGTCAGCACCGTGACCCGTGGCTCGGTGTAGTCGTCCATGGCGCTGCGCAGCCCTTCGCGCCCGACGCCGGAGCCCTTCATCCCGCCGTACGGCATCTGGTCGGCCCGGTACGACGGCACGTCCCCGACGATCACACCGCCCACTTCGAGCGTGCGGGCGGCGTCGAACGCCACGTCGAGCCGGTGGGTGAAGACGCCGGCCTGCAGGCCGTACGCGGAGTCGTTGACGGCGGCGAACGCGGCCCGGTCGTCCGCGACCGGGGCGACCACCAGCACCGGTCCGAACACCTCCTCGGCGCACACCTTCGCGTCGGCGGGTACGCCGCTGAGCACTGTGGGCGGGTAGGTCGCGCCGTCGCGCCGCCCGCCGGTCTCGACAACGGCGCCGGCGGTGACCGCCTCGTCCACCCAGGTCTCGACGCGCTGCGCCGCCTCGACCGACACCAGCGGGCCGACGTCGGTCAGCTCGGCGCGCGGGTCGCCGGTTCGCAGCGCCTGTACCGCCGCGACGAGCCGGGGCAGGAAGCCGTCGTATAGCCGTTCGTGCACGTAGACGCGCTGCACCGCGATGCAGGACTGCCCGGCCTGGTAGTTGGAGAACGTGGCGATGCGCTGTGCGGCGAACGTCAGGTCGTCGTCCGCCGACCAGTCCGCGCAGATGACCGCTGCGGCGTTGCCACCGAGTTCCAGCGTGACGTGCTTGTCCGGGGCGGCCCGGCGGATGGCCGCGCCGACCGGCCCGGAGCCGGTGAACGACACGACCGGCAGGCGCGGGTCGGCGACCAGTTCGGCGGCGCGCTCGTTCGGTAGCGGCAGCACCGAGAACATGCCCTCGGGCAGGTCGGTCTCGGCCAGGATCTCGCCGAGCAGCAGCGCGGTGAGCGGGGTGGCCGGGGCCGGCTTGACCACGATCGGCGTACCGACGGCGAGCGCCGGGGCGACCTTGTGGGCGACCAGGTTGAGCGGGAAGTTGAACGGCGTGATGCCGAGGACCGGGCCGCGCGGAACCCGCCGGACCAGGGCGATCCGGCCGGTGGCGGCCGGGTCGGTGTCGAGTCGTTGCAGGTCGCCGGAGAAGCGGCGGGCCTCCTCGGCGGCCCAGCGGAACGTGGAGACCGCGCGCCCCACCTCGGCCTTGGCCCATTTGACCGGCTTGCCGTTCTCGGCGGTGATCAGCGCGGCGACCTCGTCGGCCCGCTCGGCGAGCCGGCGGGAGACGTGGTCCAGGGCCGCCGCGCGGGCGTGCGCGGGCAGGGCCGCGGCCTCCACCGCTACCCGGGCGGCCCCCGCGACTGCGGCTTCGACCTGGTCGGCCGTGGCGAGCGTGGTACGCCCCACCGGCTGCCCGTCGTACGGGTGGGTGACTGTCAGCTCGTCCTCGCCGTGGGCGGGGCGACCGGCGACGTAGAAGGCTCTCGGCTCCACGACCGGCAGCCTAGACCACAGGCGCTCACGCGGAAACAGTTGCCCAAACCCTTGTCTGCCTCGGATTTAGTAGCCAAGATGGCAGTCAGATTGCGATAACC
>NZ_JAGPXV010000584.1:0-3765 GCF_018070405.1 Micromonospora sp. D75 | reverse complement strand
GCCCCCCACCCCCGTTGGCCCGAGCGGACCGGTCAGGCCTTCGGCGCGAGGTCGAAGTCGATGATCTGGTCCGGGGTGAGGTCCTGCTTGAGCGCGCCCGCACCCTTCAGCAGGGCGATGCTCTTGGCCACCCGGCCGCTGTCCAGCGTGCCGATCGCGGTGCCGGAGTTGCTCGACCGGACGTACGCGGCCATCAGCTGAAGCTCGGCGGAGGCCGCGGCCGGGACGGCGGCCGGCACGTTCTTCTTCAGGATCTCGGCGGCCTCGTCCGGGTTCGCCAGCGAGTACTCCAGGCCCTTGAGCAGCGCGGCGGTGAACTTCTTCACCATCTCCGGCTTCTCCTTGGCGAGCTTCGTGGAAGTGATCAGCGCGTTGCCGTAGAGGTCCTGCATCACGTTGCTGTACGGCAGGATGACCGGCTTCTTCTTGGTCACCGTCTCCACCGTCGGCTGGCCGACGACGAACTGGCCGATGCCGTCCACCGAGCCGGAGCCGAGCATCGGCATCAGGCTCTGCGCCTCACCGTTGACCCAGGTCACCTTGCTGCCGTCGATGCCGGCGAGCCGCGCGTACGTGGGGAAGAGGTTGCGCACGACGGAGGAGGGGGTGTCCGCGAGCTTCTTGCCCTCGAGGTCCTTCGGGGTGGCGATGTTCTTGCCCTCGACCGTGACGATCGCGGCCATGGTGCGCTGCTGGATCGCGGCCACCGCCACGAAGTCCTTCGCCAGGCCGTTGCCGAGCTGGAGGATGCCACCGGTCAGGTCGATCGGGCCGAACTGGGCCTGCCCGCCGGTGATGGTCTGGATGACGGAGCCGGTGCCCTGGCCGGGCTTGATGTCGACGTCGAAACCGGCCTCCTTGAAGAAGCCCTTGTCCTTCGCCACCCAGGCGTAGGAGTCACGGCCGAAGTTGCCGAACGAGGTGAGGTACGTCACCTTTTCCAGCGCGCCGCCGTTTCCGCCGCCGCTCTCGGACTTGTCCGAGTCGCTGCTGCAGCCGCCCACGAGGGCGAGGGCGGTAGCCAGAGCCGCGGCGGCGACCGTACGGGTCAGCCTTCTCATCAGTGCACCATGTCCTTTCCGACCAGGACTTTCTCGCCGGTCGGGTCGTGGGTCCGACGGGGCCGGCAGGAGGGTTGGGCCGACTGGACCGTCGTGAGGGGACTCTTCGCGCGCAACAGCGTACGAGAAGGCGGATGGCGTGCTCCCTCCGTCCCGGTTGCGGAACGGAAACGAAGTTGCGTGACGGAAAGCGGACTGACGTCCACCCCGGACAGTGCTATAAGCACCGTCCGCTACGCTAGCCCGGCTCGCATTCGGACGACGTGGAAGGGAGCCGGCGGAAGATGATCCGACTGTCCGGGGTGTCCCGCACCTTCGACGGCCGATCCGGGCAGGTGGAGGCGCTGCGCGGCATCGACCTCGACGTCGCCGAAGGCGAGTTCGTCGCCGTACTCGGCCGGTCCGGCTGTGGCAAGTCCACGCTCCTGCGCATGATCGCCGGCCTGCTCCCGGTCAGCGGCGGCGAGATCACCGTGGCCGGTACGCCGATCACGAAGCCCCGCCGCGACGTGGCCATGCTGTTCCAGCGGCCGGCCCTGCTGCCCTGGCGCACGGTGCTGGACAACGTGCTGCTGCCGGTGGAGATCTTCGGCTGGCGCCGGGCCGAGCACCGCGACCGCGCCCGCCAGCTGCTGGAGATGGCCGGGCTGGGCGGCTTCGAGAAGCGGCTCCCGCACGAGCTGTCCGGTGGCATGCAGCAGCGCGTCTCGCTCTGCCGGTCGCTCATCGGCTCACCCCGGGTGATGCTTATGGACGAGCCGTTCTCCGCGCTCGACGCGCTCACCCGCGAGGAACTCTCCGGCGAACTCCAGCGGGTGCACATGGAGACGAAGGCCACGATCGTCTTCGTCACCCACTCGATCGACGAGGCGGTGCTGCTCGCCGACCGGGTCGTCGTGCTCAGCCCGCGCCCCGGCCGGATCCGCGAGGTGGTCGAGGTGAACGTCCCCCGGCCCCGCACGCTCGGCCGGCACGAACACCTGGCCGACGTCGCGCGGATCAGCGCCGAGCTGCACGAACTGCTGATGGAGCGGGACGCCCCCGGCGTACCCGTGGGAGGACGGTGACCATGCGGGTCTCGGTCTTCACCGAACCCCACCGCGGAGCGGACTACGACGACCAGCTCCGGTTCGCCCGGCTGGTCGAGGAGACCGGCTTCGAGGGCTTCTTCCGGGCCGACCACTACCGGGCGATGGGGGACGAGCCGGCGCTGCCCGGCCCCACCGACGCCTGGCTGACGCTCGCCGCGCTGGCCCGGGAGACCTCCCGGATCCGGCTCGGCACGCTCGTCACGTCCGCCACGTTCCGGCTCCCCGGGCCGCTCGCCGTCATGGTCGCCCAGGTCGACCGGATGAGCGGCGGCCGGGTCGAGCTGGGCATCGGCGCCGGCTGGTACGAGCGTGAGCACACCGCGTTCGGCATCCCGTTCCCGCCGGTCAGCGAACGCTTCGACCGGCTCGCCGAGCAGCTGGAGATCGTCACCGGGCTGTGGCGCACCCCGGCCGACGAGACGTACAGCTTCACCGGCGAGCACTACCGCCTGGTCGACGCGCCGACGCTGCCCAAACCGGTGCAGCAGCCCGGCCCGCCGGTGATCGTCGGCGGCCGGGGACCGAAGCGCACGCCCGAGCTGGCCGCCCGCTACGCCGACGAGTTCAACATGCCGTTCAAGAGCGTGGCCGAGACCGCCTCCGCGTACGACCGGGTCCGGGAGGCGTGCGACCGCACCGGCCGGGACGCCTCCGGCCGGGCCCCGCTGACGCTCTCCGCCGGCATCGTGGTGGCGATCGGACGCACCGACGCCGAGGCGCAGCGCCGGGCCGCCCCGCTGCACGTCACCAGCGCGCTGCCGCCGGAGGACCCGGTGGTCGGCTCCCCCGCCCAGCTCGTCGACCGGATCGGCGAGTTCGCCGCGGTCGGGGCCACCCGGGTCCACCTGCGCCTGATCGACTTCGACGACCTCGACCACGTGGAGCTCATCGCCGCCGAGGTGCTCCCCCGACTGGACGGACCACGATGACCGAACTCTCCGCCGACCTCGAACTCGGCCCGGTGGGCCAGGAGATCGTGTACGAGAACGACCGGGTACGGGTCTGGCACATCCGGCTGGAGCCGGGTGAGCGGCAGCCGCTGCACCGCCACGACCACCCGTACCTGGTGGTGGCGGTCCAGGGCGCGAAGAACGTGGTGCAGACGATCGACGGCACCACCATCGACGCCGACGAGCCGACCGGCGGCGTCGTCTACCGGGATCCGGGCGCGGTGCACATGCTGACCAACGTCGGCGACACCACCTACCTCGCCCGGCTGGTCGAGCTGAAGTAGCCACGCCGGCAGGTTCGCCGCGCCGCGCGGCGGCAAGGTGGCGATCGGGGGCACCGGGCCGTAACGTGCCGGACATGGCCTTTCGGACGTGGGGCAGGCTGCTGCTCACGGCGCTCGGAGTGAGCGTACTGGCCGGGGCCGGCCAGTTGGGCATCGCGTACGGCTTCGGAGTCGTCCGCCTCGACGGCGCGTTCGTCGACGCCTCGGTGAACAGGTGGCCCGCCCAGCTCGTCTGGGTGGGCTGGTTCGCCGTGGTCGCCACGGTCGCCGGAGCCGTCCTCACCGAGCGCTTCGCCCGCCGCGACGACCTCCCCGGCGGCACCACCGAACTGCTCTCCATCGCCGGCGTCAGCGCGCTGGGCGCGACGGTGGTCGCCCC
>NZ_JAGPXV010000583.1:0-3769 GCF_018070405.1 Micromonospora sp. D75 | reverse complement strand
GCCCGGCGGTCGTTCGCGCCGGGCGTGGTGTTCGTCAACGGGTACGGCACCACCGAGATCAGCTTCGCCGCGCAGCACCACCTGCCGCCGGACGCCGACCCGGGGCGCGCAGTCGTGCCGATCGGGCACCCGCTGCCGGGCGTCGAGGTGGTGCTGACCGACCCGGCCGGACGCCCCGCCTGCCTCACCGGCGAGGTGGTCGTGCGGACCCCGCACGTCGCGCTCGGCTACCTGGGCCTGCCGGAGCTGACCGCGGCCCGGTTCACCGAGCACAACGGGGTGCGCGCGTACCGGACCGGTGACATCGCGCGGCGGCTGCCCGACGGCACGCTCGTCTACCTGGGCCGCGGCGACCGGATGGTGAAGATCCGCGGCTACCGGGTGGAGCTGGGCGAGATCGAGGCGTGCCTGGCGGCGCTGCCGGGGGTGGCCCACGCGGCGGTGGTGGCGCGACGCGGCGCGTCCGGCGCGGGCGAGCAGGAGATCGTCGCGTACGTGGTCGGCGCCGCCGGTACGGTCGTCGAGCCGGGAGCGCTGCGGGAACGGCTGGCCGGTGTGCTGCCGGACTTCATGGTGCCCCGGGCGGTGGTGGCGGTGCCGGAGCTGCCGATCGGCCCGACCGGCAAGCTCGACCAGGCCGCCCTGCCCGACCCGGACGCCGGCCACCCGGCCGCCGGAGGGCCGCACGCGGGGCAGCCGGCCGCCGACCGCCCGGATGCCGGGGGACCGCCGGCCGGGCCGGTCGAGCAGACCATCGCGGCGGGCTGGTGCACGGTGCTCGGACTGACCACTGTGGGCCGCCTGGTGAACTTCTTCGAGGCGGGCGGGCACTCGCTCCAGCTCGCCCTGGTGCAGGGGTACCTGGAGGAACACCTCGGCCGCCGGGTGCCGCTGGCCCGGCTGGTGGAGTTCCCGACGGTGGCGGCGCTGGCCGCGTACCTGGAGACGGCCGGGGACGCCGCGGGCGTACCGGAGGACGGCCGGCTGACCGCGGCCGGACGCCGGATGGCCCGCCGTGCCGCCGCGCGGGCCGCCGGCGGCGGGGAGGGACGGGCGTGAGCGAGGACGACCGGATCGCGGTGGTGGGCCTGGCCTGCCGGGTGCCCGGCGCGGACGACGCACCGGCGCTGTGGCGCAACCTGCTGTCCGGGGTGGACTCGGTGCGCCGGGTCCCGGCCGGGGAGGGCGCGCCGGGCGGACCGGACTGGGTGTCGGCGTTCGGCCGGCTCGACGACCTGGAGGGCTTCGACGCGGACCTGTTCGGCTATCCCGCCGCGGCGGCGGCGCTGCTCGACCCGCAGCACCGGCTGTTCCTGGAGGTCGCCTGGCACGCCCTGGAGGACGCCGCGATCGACCCGGACCGCGACCCGGCCCAGATCGGCGTGTTCGCCGGATGCGCGCCCAGCCGCTACCTGCACCACCACCTGCTCGGCAACCCCGCGCTGGCCCCGGCGGCCGGCACGCTCGCCGAGGACTGGGACGACGCGCTGACCGGCTCCGGCTGCGACTATCTGCCGACGCGCACCGCGTTCGCGCTGGGGCTGTCCGGCCCGGCCGTGGCGGTCCAGACCGCCTGCTCGACCTCGCTCGTCGCGGTGTGCCAGGCCGGGCAGAGCCTGCTGGACTACCGCTGCGACGTGGCGATAGCGGGCGGCGCGGCGGTGGTCTCGACGCGGCAGGCCGGTTACCGGCTGCGGCCGGGCGGGCTGCTGGCCACCGACGGGGTGTGCCGCCCGTACGACGCCGCCGCCACCGGGCAGGTGTTCGGCAACGGCGCCGGGGCGGTGGTGCTGAAGCGGCTCGCCGACGCCCGCGCCGACGGCGACCACGTGTACGCCGTGCTCGCCGGGTGGGCGGTGAACAACGACGGCGCCGACCGGCCCGGCTTCACCGTGCCGGGCGTGTCCGGGCAGGCGGCGGTGATGGCGGAGGCGCTGGCGTCGGTCGGCTGGGACGCGGTCGACGTCGGTTACCTGGAGGGGCACGGCACCGGCACCCCGGTGGGCGACGCGATCGAGGTGGACGCGCTGGCCCGGGTACGCCGGGGCGCCCGCGCTCCGCTGCTGCTCGGCTCGGTGAAGGGCAACCTCGGCAACCTGGACGCCGCGGCGGGCGTGATTTCCCTGATCAAGGCCGTGTACGCGGTCCGCACCGGGCAGGTGCCGGGTACCGCGCACTTCACCGGCGCGCACGACGACGTCGACCTGGCCGCCGCGGGCGCCGAGGTGGACGCGCAGACTCGGCCGTGGGCCTACGAGCGGCGCGCGGGCGTCAGCTCGTTCGGTCTCGGCGGCACCAATGCGCACGTGCTGGTCGAGCCGGCGCCCGCGACGGACGCGCCGGACGCCGGGGCACCCGGCCCGGTGGTGCTGGGACTGTCCGCGGGCAGCCCGGCGGCGCTGCGGGAACTGGCCCGGCGGCTGGCCCTCCGGCTGGCCGACGGCGACCTGGCGGTGGCCGACGTGGCGCACACGCTCGCGGTGGGACGGCGGCGGCTGGCGTACCGGGACGCGGTCGCCTGCGCCGACGCGGAGGAGGCGGTGCGCCGGCTGACCGCGCTCGCGGCGGGCGACCCGGCCTCCGACGACGACGCCGCAGTCCGCGCCTGGCGCGCTGGTGACGAGCCGGCCGTCCCGCCGGGCCGGCGGGTGCCGCTGCCCGGCTACCCGTTCCGGCGGACCCGGCACTGGATCGAGGCACGACGATGACCGTCCGCGACGATCAGCGCGACCAGCAGGTCGGTCCCGAGCTGCCCTACCCGCAGGTGTGCCTGCCCGACCTGGTCGCGGCGCACGCCCGGCGGCGTCCCGGCGCCCCGGCCGTGGTGCAGGGCGACCTGACGCTCAGCTACGCCGACCTGGTCGGCCGGGCCGCCGCGCTGGCCGCGTCGCTGCGCGCCCACGGCATCGGCGCGGACGACCTCGTCGGCGTCTGCGTGGACCGTCGCCTGGACCTGGTGGTCGCGCTGCTCGGCGTGCAGGCGGCCGGCGCCGGGTACGTCCCGCTCGACCCGGCGCTGCCGCCCGGACGGTTGCGCGAGCTGGCCGCCGAGGCCCGGCTGCGCGTCGTCGTGGGTACGCCCGCCGCCGAGGCGTTCACCGGACGCACCGTGCTGGACGTCCCCACCGGCACCGCGCCCTGGCAGCCGACACCGGCGACGCTCGGCACCACCGCGTACGCGATGTTCACGTCCGGGTCGACCGGGCAGCCGAAGGGCGCGGTGATCGAGCACCGGGCGCTGACCGAGAAGGTCACCTCGATCGCGGAGTTCTCCGGGTTCGACACGGCGACCCGGTGCCTGGCGTTCGCCTCGATCGGGTTCGACGCGTCGGTGGTCGACATGCTCGCCCCGCTCGCCGCCGGGGGCACCGTCGTGCTCGCCGGTGACGCCGAGCGGGCCGACCCGACCCGGCTCTACCGGATCTGTGCCGAGCAGGCGGTCGACGTGGTGGTGCTGCCGCCGCCGATCCTGCCGCTGCTGGACCCGGTCCGGCTGCCCGGCGTGCGGCTGGTCGTCACCGGCGGCGAGGCCACCGGCCCGGAACAGGTCGGCCGCTGGACCGCCGGCGGGCGCCGCTTCATCAGCGTGTACGGCCCGACCGAGGCGACGGTGCTGGTGACCTGGTTCGAGGGCAGCGGCGAGTGGACCCGGCCCATCCCGATCGGCCGGCCCGCCGCCAACCACCGCATCCACCTGGTCGACGACGAGCTGCGCGAGGTCGGCCCGGGGGAGATCGGCGAGGTGCTCGCCGGTGGGCCCGGGCTCGGC
>NZ_JAGPXV010000582.1:0-3769 GCF_018070405.1 Micromonospora sp. D75 | reverse complement strand
GCCAGGAGATCGGCGGCGAGGTGCTGCCGTTCGACGACCGGGTGGAGCTGGCGGCGGCGCTGCGCGCCCGCTTCGGTGACCTGGTGGGTCAGCGGTGATCCCGCTGACGCTGGCCGAGGTGGCCGCCGCCGTCGACGGCCGGCTCGTCGGCGCCGACCCGGACGCCCGGGTCACCGGCACCGTCGAGTTCGACTCCCGCAAGGTGAGCCGGGGCGGCCTGTTCGTGGCCTTCCCCGGCGAGCGGGTGGACGGCCACGACTACGCGGCCGGCGCGATCTCCTCGGGCGCGGTGGCGGTGCTCGGCACCCGGGAGGTCCCGGGCCTGCCGATGGTGCTCGTCGGCGACGCGCTCGACGCGATGGGCCGGCTGGCCCGCGCCGTCGTCGACCGGCTGCCCGGCCTGACCGTGATCGGGCTGACCGGCTCGTCCGGCAAGACCACCACCAAGGACCTGATCGCCCAGGTCGCGGTCCGGCTCGGCCCGACGGTGGCCCCGCCCGGCTCGTTCAACAACGAGCTGGGGCACCCGTACACGGCGCTGCAGGCCACCCCGGAGACCCGCTTCCTGGTGATGGAGAAGGGCGCCCGCGGGGTGGGGCACGTCCGGTACCTGTGCGACGTGGTGCCGCCCCGGATCTCGGTGGTGCTCAACGTCGGCGTGGCGCACCTGGGCGAGTTCGGCTCGGTGGAGGCCATCGCGCTGGCCAAGGGGGAACTGGTCGAGGCGCTGCCGTCCGACGGGCTGGCGGTGCTCAACGCCGACGACCCGCGGGTGGACGCGATGTCGACGCGTACGCAGGCCCGGGTGGTGCGGTACGGCGAGTCGGAGCGCGCCGACGTGCGCGCCGTGGACGTGACGCTCGACGGCCGGGGCCGGCCCTCGTACACGCTTGTCACCCCGGAGGGGAGCGCGCCGGTGCGGCTCGGGCTGACCGGCCGGCACCAGGTCTCCAACTCGCTCGCCGCGGCGGCGGTCGGGCGCGAGCTGGGCCTGCCACTGCCCGACCTGGCGGCGGCGCTGAACGAGCTGGGCCTGGTCTCCACCCGGCGGATGGACGTCTTCGAGCGCCCCGACGGGGTGACCGTGATCGACGACTCGTACAACGCGAACCCGGCCTCCACCGGCGTGGCGCTGCGGGCGTTGGCCAGCATGCGCGGCGAGGGGCGTACGGTCGCGGTGCTCGGCTACATGGCCGAGCTGGGTGACTTCGAACTTCAGGGGCATCAGCAGGTCGGCCGGCTCGCGGCCGAGCTGGGAGTGGACCGGCTGCTCGTGGTGGGCGAGCCGGCGGCGCCGATCCACGAGGGCGCGACAGCGGTAGGCAATTGGGGAGGAGAGTCGGTGCTGCTCAGCGATCAGGCGGCGGCCGTCGAGGTGCTGCGGAGCGAGCTGCGTCCGGGAGACGTGGTGCTGGTGAAGGGCTCCCGGTACCGGACCTGGGAGGTGGCCGACGCGCTGCGCGCGGACGCCCGCGAGGGTGCGACGGAGGGCGGCGCCGCATGAGGGCGGTCATCGTCGCCATCGGGGTCGCGTTCCTGATCTCGCTGTTCTGCACCCCGATCGCGATCAAGGTGTTCGCCCGGCTGAAGGCCGGCCAGCCGATCCGGTCGAACCTCGGGCTCGCCAGCAACGAGGGCAAGAAGGGCACGCCGACGATGGGCGGCGTGGTCTTCATCCTGGCCACTGTCATCGCGTACGTCGCCGGGCACCTGGCCCTGACCACGCTGCCGGACGCGCAGATCGCCCAGGTCGAGCCGACGATCACGGCGCTGGTGCTGCTGGGGCTGATGGTGTTCTCCGGCGCGGTCGGCTTCATCGACGACTTCCTGAAGGTGCGCAAGCGGCACAGCGGCGGCCTCAACAAGCGGGGCAAGCTGGCCGGGCAGATCCTGGTCGGCGCGGTCTTCGGCGCGGTGGCGGTCTACTTCCCGTCGAGCATGACCGACGCCGGCGGCAACGCGACGAACACCGAGACGGTGGCCAGCACCACGCTGAGCTTCATCCGGGACATCCCGGCGCTGGAGATCGGCAAGATCGGCTCGGTGATCGTCATCATCATGGTGGTCATGGCCGCCACCAACGGCGTCAACCTCACCGACGGCCTGGACGGCCTGGCCACCGGCGCCTCGGTGATGGTGCTCGCGGCGTACGCGCTCATCGCGTTCTGGCAGTACCGGCACTGGTGCGCCGACCCGAACTACACCGAGGCGTACTGCTACACCGTGCGCGACCCGCTGGAGATCGCGCTGATCGCCGGCGCGGCGGCGGGCGCCTGCGTGGGCTTCCTGTGGTGGAACACGTCCCCGGCGCGGATCTTCATGGGTGACACCGGCGCGCTCGGGCTGGGCGGCCTGATCGCCGGCATGGCGATGTCCACCCGCACGATCCTGCTGCTGCCGATCCTGGGCGGCCTGTTCGTGATCATCACGATGTCGGTGGTCATCCAGATCATCTCGTTCCGTACCACCGGCAAGCGGGTGTTCCGGATGTCGCCGTTGCAGCACCACTTCGAGCTGGCCGGCTGGAGCGAGGTCAACATCGTGGTCCGCTTCTGGATCATCGCCGGCATCGGCGTGGCCATCGCGCTGGGCCTGTTCTACAGCGAGTTCCTCGCCGCGGTCAGCTAGGTGTAAGGAAGGGCCCCTTATTAACAGACGTCTGTTAATAAGGGGCCCTTCCTTCAGATCCGACACGCCGACCGGGCGGTTGCGCCACGGGCGGGCGGGGCGAGCGGCAATGATGGGCCTGTGGGGGAGGGACGAGACATCCAGGTGACCAGCGACCCGCCGGCCCGCCGTGCGCCGGCGGCCACGCCTCCGGCCGAACCGCCGGCGGCGCGCTGGGATCCGGCCGGTGGGCTGGCCGCGCTGCGTGGCCTGCTGGCCCGGCCGCTGGCCTCGTACTACCTGCTGCTGTCCAGCGTCGGACTGCTGCTGCTGATCGGCCTCACCATGGTCTTCTCCGCGACCAGCGTGAAGGACTTCGCCGAGGGCGGCGACGCGTCCGCGTCGCTGACCAAGCAGGCCGTGTTCGCGGTGATCGGCATCGGCGCGTTCTGGGCCTGCCAGCGGCTGCCCGCGCGCACGTTCCGGGCGGTCAGCCGCCCGGCGCTGGGGGTGGCGGTCGCGCTGCTGCTCCTGCTCAACCTGCTCGTCGCGATGGGCTCGCTGTTCGGGGTGACGTCGATCGGGCCGTTGCGGGCCGAACTCCTCTCACTCTCGCTCGGCCCGATCTCGCTGCAACCGGTCGAGGTGGCGAAGTTCGCGCTGGTGCTGTGGGCGGCGCACGTGCTGGCCCGCAAGGGCGCGGTGCTGGGCTGGTGGAAGGAACTGGCCACGCCGCTGTTCCCGGTGGTGGGCCTGCTGTTCGTGCTGGTCGGCTACAACGACCTGGGCAGCATGCTGTGCCTGCTCGCGCTCGTGGTCGGCATGCTCTGGGCGGCGGGCGTACGGACCCGGGTCTTCGCCGCGCTCACCGCGATCGGCCTGGCCGGCATCGGCCTGCTGGTGGCCGCGGCCTCGCTCGGCGCCGGCTCCGGCTCCCGGGGCGCCGACAACTACCGGCTCGGCCGCCTCACCATGTGGCTCGACCCGCCCTCCCCGCGCACGTGTTTCGAGCAGGAGCTGCCGAACTGCTACCAGCTCGTGCAGGCCCGCTACGCGATCGGCAACGGCGGCTGGTTCGGCGTCGGCCTGGGCCAGAGCTCGCTGAAGTGGAACTGGCTCCCCGAGGCGCACAACGACTTCATCTTCGCCATCGTCGCGGAGG
>NZ_JAGPXV010000581.1:0-3778 GCF_018070405.1 Micromonospora sp. D75 | reverse complement strand
ACGAGCGTGGCGTCGATGATCTTGATCTTGTCCGCGCCGGTCTCGTCACGCAGGGTCTGGAGCTGCTTCTCCTGCCCCTTGACGATGACGCCGCTGTCCGGCTCCACCCAGAGGGTGCGGGTGTTGGCGTAGAAGCGGCCGGCCGTCACCGTGGGCTGGGCCGATCCGACCAGGTTGCCCGGCACGTCGATCTCGCTGATCTTGATCGGTTCGGCCGTCATCTCGAACTTGTAGACGGTCAGCCCCTGCAGCTTCTCGGTGCCCACGTACTCGGCGGGGTACGCCTTCCGAGCGGTGTTGTCGAAGTACTGGTACGTCTTCTTCTCCGTACCGAACGGGAAGGTGTAGGTGAGCCCCTCGTGCTTGAAGGGCGCGCCGTTGACCGCCTCGGCACAGCAGGCGACCGACTCCGCCGTACGCCGGTCGAGGGCGACCCGGTCCGTGCTGACCGTGATCTCCTTGCCCGCGTCGTCGATCACCCGGACACCGACGTTGAAGACCGTCCGGTCGGCGTTGCCGGCCTCGACGTCGCCGCGCACCGCGCGGTGGGCGGTCAGGTTGACGCCGCTGCGCTCGGCCAGCGTGCTGAAATCAAGAACGGTCGCGTTCTTCGCCTCTGAAACCGTTACCGAACTCTGGTCAAGGGGCACCTTGACCAGAGCGGGCGCGACGGCCAGCGGCGTCGCCACGGCCCCGACGATCAGGAACGCGCCTGCCGCCACCAAGATGGCACCCGACGTGGGTCGCATGAAACTCCTCCCCTTGTAAAGACTCGACTAGTCGGCTGACAGTACATGACGAGGCCGATTTCGGATATGGTCCGATGCGACCTCTCGCGACGTACTGACTCCGGGGGTGCAGCAGCCACCGGGCTGCGAGATCAAATGGATGTCGAGGGAACTGTGAGCCGACCCGTCAGACCGGACTCGAGCAACGGACAGGCGATCCTGTCCGCAACTAATACCGGCCGTTCGGACGGTTGGTTGCCCGCATTGGAAGGGCTGCGGGCGGTGGCGGTGATCGGCGTGGTCGTCCACCATGTCTCCTTTCTCAGCGGACTGACCAACTCCTTCGCCCACCTCGCAGCTGTGCTGGCCAGGCTGGATGTCGGGGTGGCGATCTTCTTTGCGTTGTCCGGTTTCCTCCTCTATCGGCCATTCGCACTCGCTGCCATTAACGGACAGTCAGGACCATCCGTTCGGCGATACCTCTGGCACCGCGCGCTGCGCATTCTGCCCGGGTACTGGGCAATGGCGATCGTCGCACTCACTTGGCTCAACATCGACTATCTGAAGTCCGTCTGGGACTGGGCGATCCCCTTTCTTCTGGCACAGATTTACGAGCCATTGCGACTCCCGGTCGGCATGGAGCAGACCTGGAGCCTGGCTACGGAGGCGACTTTCTACCTTGCGCTGCCACTGATAGCGGTGCTCGGCCGCCGAATGGGCGGCCGCACCCCGCTCGGGCGAGCCCGGCGCCAACTGGCGTTCGGTGCCGTACTCGTCCTTGCCGGCCTCATCTGGAATGCGTACGCACACGGTCCCGACTCGCCTCTACCGGGACTCGCGGTGCTCTGGCTGCCCGCCTTTCTCGACTGGTTCGGCATCGGCATCATGCTGGCCGTGCTCGCCTCGTGGCCCGTCGGCACGACCTCGACCCCGTTCCTCACCGGCCTGACCGGTGACGGGTCTGGGCGGGGCGACGAGGACCTGTGGTCCGCCACGCCGCGCGGCCTGCGCGTGTTCACCTTCGCCCCGGGAACGTCCTGGCTCATCGCCGGCGCGCTGCTCTGGATCGCGAGCACGCCCATCGCCGGCCCGCGCGGGGTCGAACCCGCCAAGCCGGTCGAGTCGGTCACCGAGCACCTGCTGTTCCTGCTCGTCGCCTGGTGCCTGATCGCCCCCCTCGTCGGGCCGGGGTCCGGCGGGGTGCCCCGCGCTCTCCTCAGTCACCGGGCGGTCATGTTCCTCGGCCGGATCTCCTACGGCATCTTCCTCTGGCACCTCCTCGCGCTCGAGGTCTGCTTCCGCCTGCTCGGATTCACCCGGATGAACAGCTCGTTCTGGGTTCTCCTCGCCGTCACCCTGGCCCTCACCGTCCCGGTCGCGACGGCCAGCTACTACCTCATCGAGCGGCCCGCGCGACGGCTGCGGCGGCTCGGTGGCCGCCGCCGGCCCGTGGCCGTCGAGCCCGACCTCCCGCTCCGGGCCGCGACGCCGGCGCCAGCGCTTCAGGGCGCCGGGCCGGCCGGCCTCGGAACTCGCCTCGTACCGGCCGCGGACCCGACGGAACCGCAACACGAGAGCGGCGACCGCCACGAGGAGCAGCCCGGTCGGCAACAGGACCAGTAGCTCCGCCACCCGTTCCGCGCCGACCCGGGGCAGCCACAGACGCTCGGTCCCGTAGACGGTGAGCCCCAGCGCGGCCGGCACCCAGATCCATGCCGGGCCGGGCGTGCGGCGCCGGTGCAGCGCCACCACCGCGGCGGCGCAGCCGAGCCCGACCAGGCCCCCGAGCAGCGCCGGCACCGCCACCGCGAGCAGCGGCGCGGTCGGCATCATCGTCGGGACCACCGGGTACGCGGGTCGATGGCGGCGCGCGGGAATCAGCGCCCCGACCATCAGCAGCACCAACAGGCCCCCGGCGACGAACAGGACGATCCGGTAGTGCTCGCCGGGCGTGAAGACCAGCTCGACGCGGCCGGCGGGACCGGCCGGCACGAACCATCCCTGCTTCCACCCGTCCAGGCGGGCCGCGATCAGCTCCTGCCCGTCGAGCGTCGCCCGCCAGCCGGCGTTGGCGTTCTCCGGAACCATCAGGTAGCTGCCGCCACCCGCACCGATCTCGATCGACCGGCGCTGGTCGTCCCAGTCGACCACGCTCAACGCCCGGCGCGGCGACGCGGCGACGACGGGCCGTTCGGCCGGCGTACCGCTGAAGATCACGCTGTCCACGACGAACCGGTCCGCCGGGGCGGAGACCTCGTTGCCGCCCGCCCGCAGCGTGACCTGCTCCGCGCCCGCCTTCGCGGCCCGGCCCGACGACGTGGCGGGAGCGCAGGCGCGGTAGCGCAGGGGCCGCAGATCGCGCAGGTCGCGCAGCGTCCCGGTGGCCGTCGTGGGCACCTTCACCCCGTTGACCACGATGGTGGGCCCCGCGCCGCACGGGAGCGTCACCTCACGGTCGAGGCCGCGCGGCTGGTTCAGTTCGGGCACGCCCTGCACGTCCACGCCGCTGAGACCGACCGGCAGCGACTGCGGCTCGAACAGCGCCGTCGACCGGCTGACCCTCGGCACGGTAGAGGTCACTGCAACGGTGAGCCCACGGGTACGCAGAGCCGGGAAGCGGGCGACACCGTCCAGGTCGACAGTCACCTCCCGGATGCCGTCGTCACCGGTGATCCGGACCGTCCTGGGCGGCGCCGCGACGAGGCTCTCCGCGAACCGCAGCCGCACCCAGCTCACCTTGCGCGCGGTGGCCCAGCGCATCTTCACTGTCGGTTGCGGATCGCTCGGATCCGCCCACCAGGCCGTGCCGTCGTCCCCGTCCCCCAGCGACCTCGACGAGGCGACCGGGTCGGCGAACCACGAACTCGACGTCGTGAACGTCTCGCCGCCCGTCATCTCGTCGTACGCCGCGAGCGCGGTGGCGGGCGTGGCGCGGGCCAGGCCGGTGAGCTGGGTGGGGATCGCGGCGGGCAGGTCGAAGCGCCGGGGCACCAGCCCGGTCTCCTCGCCCTGCCGGATCAGGTCGGGAGCGCACAGGTAGTGGCCACCGG
>NZ_JAGPXV010000580.1:0-3781 GCF_018070405.1 Micromonospora sp. D75 | reverse complement strand
GGCGAGCTGGCCGCGCCGCTGGTGCCGAACACCAGGGCCGGCACGGTGCTGGCCGCCGAGCCGACCCCCGAGCCGGTGGCCGAGGAGGAGACCGACCTGACCGGCTGGCTCCCCGACGCGGGCTCGCGCTGGGTGTGGACCGGCGTGGGCGGCGTGCTCGCCGCCGTGGCCGGCGTGGTCGGCTTCGCGCTCACCCGGCGGCCCCGCCGCGGCTGAAGGACCACTCCCGGTGGCCGTCGTGAACCCGACACGACGGCCACCGGGAGCTCAGATCGTCCTCGAGCCGCGCGGCACCCAGCCGATGAACCGGTCCTGGAGCGCGGTGACCGGCACGGAGCGCAGATCCTGCGTGGCCGCGGCCAGGCAGGAGCCGAGATAGACGCTCAACGACGCCCGATCCACCTGGTACTCGCTGAGCAGGTGGTGACGTTTCGTGGCGCAGGGCCATTCGTCACCGCACGAGCCGCAGGTCCAGTCGGGGGTCACCGGCACGTGCTCGCCGTCCCGCCTCCCCGGTGCCTCCGCGCCACGCGTCATCCGCCGCTCCTTCCCTGTTCGGAATCGTGGTCGTGATGGGCCGGTTGCCTCCCCGCAACACACCTTCAGCGCCACCGCACGCCCCAGCGTTACGGTACGTTCACCGCGTGCCTCCGTCATCCGTCGCACGTGCGTGATCTGCTGCCGGCCGTGGTCGCCGTGTCGGTGGCCGGCCCGGCCGACTGGTCCGGCGAGCTGCTCCCGGCCGAACGAGCCGCCCTGGGCGAGCGCGCGGTGCTCCACCGCCGCCGCGACTTCACCGCCGGCCGGGTCTGCGCCCGCCGGGCACTCGCCACGCTCGGCCTGACCGGCACGCCGGTGCCGGCCGGCGCGGACCGGGCCCCGGTCTGGCCGCCCGGCGTCGTCGGCGCGATCACCCACACCCGGGACTACTGCGCGGCCGCCGCCGCCCGCGCCGCCGACGTGCGCGCCGTCGGCATCGACGCCGAGCGGCACCGCCCGCTCTCCCCCGGGGTACGGCGGAAGGTGTGCCGCCCCGACGAGGAGGCGGACCTGGCCCGGCTGCCGGCCGGGATGCCCTGGCCGACCGTGTTGTTCAGCGCCAAGGAAACCGTCTACAAGGTCTGGCACCCGCTCGTCGGGACCTGGCTGGGCTTCGCCGACGCGCGCGTCACGCTGGACCCGCAGGCGGGCACGTTCCACGCCGAGATCGAGCCGGCCCGGCTCGCCGCCGCTCCGGTGGCCGACCCGCCGTCGCGCGTGACCGGACGGTTCGCGGTGGACGACGATCTGGTCCGCACCGCCGCCGTCCTGCCACATCGATGACGCCCTGTCGGCCGGGTTGACCCCGGCTTGTACCGTCGTTCCGACTGAAATCCCGAAGGCGCCCCAAGGAGTACGGTGAGCCACCCTCAGCCTCCGTCCGGGTCACCGGACCCGAACCAGCAGCCGCCGGAACCGCCGACGCAGGCGTTCCCCACCGCGCCGATGCCGCCGAGCGACCCCTACGAGCCGCCGCCCGCCCCGGACGCGCCGACGGCCCCGATCTCGGGCGCGCCCTACCCACCGCCTCCGGGCACGCCGCAGCCGCCGGTGTCGGGGCCGCCGCAGCCGCCGGTGTCGGGAGCACCGTATCCGCCGGCCTCCGGGGCGCCGTACCCGCCGCAGCCGGGGCCGGGTGAGCAGTACCCGCCGCCCGCTCCCACCCAGGCGTTCCCGCCGGCGCCGCCGACCTCGGGCGCGCCGTACCCGCCGCCCGGCAGTGAGTATCAGCCCCCGGGCGCGGCGTATCAGCCGCCGGGAGGCGAGTACCAGCAGCCGGGCGCCGCGTACCCGCCCCCGGGCAGTGAGTACCAGCCGCCGGGCGCCGCGTACCCGCCCCCGGGCGGTGAGTACCAGCAGCCGGGCGCGGCGTATCAGCAGCCGGGGGGCTACCCGCCGCCGGGCGGTGGGCAGCCGTACCCGCCCGCAGGCGCGCCGTATCAGCCGGGAGCGCCGTTCGGACCGCCGGCCAAGAAGTCGAACAAGAACGTCTGGATCACGATCGGCATCGTCGCGGCGCTCCTGCTGCTGCTCTGCTGCGGTGGCGGCATCTTCGCCGTCTACAGCGGCGTGAACAAGGCCCAGGAGGCGGTTGACTCGCTGCCCACGCCGGGCGTCACCTACGGCGTCCCGGACGAGCAGACCCCGACCGGCGGCCCCACCGGCACGCCGCAGCCGGGCACCACCGACGACAAGACCTTCAACATGCCGGCCGGCGACAAGCTGATCGTCAACGACACCGACGGCACCATCGAGATCACCGTCGGCAACTTCCGGACCCGGAACTCCGCCTGCAACGAGATCATGCCCGGCCCGAAGAAGGGCATGTTCCTGATCGCCGACGTGACCGCCGAGATCACCAAGGGCACCGGTTCGATCAACCCGTTCTACTTCTCCTGGGTGGCCGAGGACGGCACCGAGGAGAACGGCATCGGTGGCGCCTTCTCGGGGTGCGGCAAGCTGATGACCTCGGGCAACAACCTGCCCGCCGGCTCCAAGCGCAGCGGTCAGCTCATCTTCGACGTCAAGGACCAGAACGGCGTCGTCGAGTACAAGCACCGCTTCCGTACCGCCGGGTCCTGGAAGCCCTGACCCGCGCCTGACCCCGCACCGGGGCCGGTCCGTCTCGGACCGGCCCCGGTGCCCGTTCGGACAATGCCCGTCGGCCGTTCGGGCCTTTCCATGTGCGCGTGGGCGCTCCCGGTGGCCAGGCTCGGAGCATGGCGAACGAGACGACCATCCCGCTGCTGCCCTGCCGCTCACTTGACGACGTGGCGCCCTTCTACCAGGCGCTCGGCTTCGAGGTGACGCACCGGCAGGAGCGCCCCAACCCGTACCTGGCCCTGCGCCGGGAGGACCTCAACCTGCACTTCTTCGGGATGCCCGGGTTCGACCCCGCCGACTCGTACGGCTCCTGCCTGGTGGTGGTCGACGACCTGACCGTCCTGCACCGCGCCTTCGCCGACGGCATGCGCGCCACGTACGGCAAGGTGCTGGTCGCCGGCGTACCCCGGATGACCCGGCCCCGGCCCCGCCGCAACCAGGACGGGCATTCCGGGTTCAGCATCGTCGATCCGGGCGGCAACTGGATCCGGTTCGTGGCCCGGGCCTCGACGCCCGACGCCGACGACGACCGGGGCGGGCTCGCCCGTACGCTCGGCAACGCCGTGGTGCAGGGCGACTCGCGCGGTAATCCCGCTCAGGCCGCGCGCATCCTCGACGGCGCGCTGGCCCGGCCCGACGCGGCCGACGACCCCGCCGTCCTGGTGGAGGCGCTGGTCTACCGGGCCGAGATGGCGCTGCAACTCGGGGAGCCGGAGGCCGCCCGGGAACGGGTACGGCAGGCCCGGTCGGTCCCACTGGACGACGAGTCGCGCGTCCGGCTGGGCGACACGCTGCGGCACGCCGAGGAGCTGCTCACGGCCCTGCCGACCGCATGACCGGCCGGCCGGATGCGGGCTGACGCCGATCCGGTGGCGGCGGTTTGCCGTGCGGGTCAGCGGGGACGCGACGTGGCAGGCGGCGAGGGCCGCCACGCGACGATCCGGGGAGGCGGCATGAGCGTCGAACGGGCGAACAACGACCTGGAGAACCTGGCCGGTCCGGCCCGGGCCCGTCTGGGTGACCTTAACCAGGACGAACACGCCGAGGCCGACCGGGTGCGGGAACTGGACGAGATCCGCGGCAAGCGCCCCGGCGAGCACATCCAGGAGGACGCCCGCGACGCCGACGACAACTTCAC
>NZ_JAGPXV010000058.1:0-16520 GCF_018070405.1 Micromonospora sp. D75 | reverse complement strand
CAGCTCTGCCTGGCGGTGGTGCCGTTCCTGATCGCGCTCACCGGCCTGATCACCGACCTGGGGGTGGACGAGGGCGGCAAGGTCGTGGCGGACACCGTACTGGCCATCACGCCCGGCCAGAGCGAGGCGATGGTGCAGGACCTGCTGACCGACAGCGAGCGCAGCGAGGACGCCGGCGAGCTGGCGCTGACCCTCGGCCTGCTCACCGGGCTGGTCGCGCTGACCACCACGATGGCGCAGATCGAGCGGGGCGCGAACCGGATCTACGGCGTCGAGCGGGACCGCCCGGCGCTGGCCAAGTACCTGCGCGCCACGGTCCTCGCGGTGGTCGCCGGCGTACCCGCGCTGGCCGGCTTCCTCATCCTGGTCGGCGGCCGGGCGATGGGCGAGTCGGTACGGCGGCACTACGAGTGGGGTGACGCGGCGATGGCCGGATGGGACGTGATCCGCTGGCCGCTGAGCCTCGGCCTGACGGTGATCGCCGTGGCGGTGCTGTTCCGGCACGCACCGCGCCGCCGCCAGCCCGGCCTGTCCTGGCTCGTCTTCGGCGCGGCCATCGCCATCGCGATCTGGTGGCTAGCCAGCCTGCTGCTGGCCGCCTACGTGAAGTACAGCGGGGGATTCGGCCAGACCTACGGCGCGTTGACCGGCATGATGGCGCTGTTGCTCTGGGCCAACCTCACCGGCATGGCGCTCTTCGGCGGGCTGGCCTTCGCCGCCCAGCTGGAGGCGATGCGCATCGGCGTGGAGGAGCCGGCCCAGCCGGATCTGTGGCAGCCGGAGGCGCACCGCGAGGACCTGTTCGACACCGGTGAGATGACCTCGCTCTGACGCCGCGCCGGTCCGGCGTGTACGGGACACGCCGATCGGGTACAGCGCGCCTCGCAGAGGAACGAGGGAGGTGCGGTGTGACCGCGGTCAAGGAAGCCGGGCGCCGGCCGCTGGGCCATTTCGCCGAGCGGAGTCTGGCGGGCCTGCTCGCCGTGGCCGGCGCGGGAGTCGGGTTCGGGCTGCTCCTGATGCTCGTCCGGTTCCGCTGGAGCCCGCTGCGCGACGCCGATCATGCGGCGGCCGAGTGGTTCAACGGCCTGGTGGCGCCGCACGGCCCGCTGGTCACGGTGCTCCAGGCGATCACCGACCTGGGCGGCCGGCCGGTGCTGATCTGGCTGGTCACCATCGCGGTGGTGGGTCTGCTGATCCGCCGCCAGTCCCGGCTGGCGGTCTACCTGATCGTCACCGGCGTGGGCGGGCTGATCCTCGACCCGTCGCTCAAGGCGCTCGTCGGCCGGCTGCGCCCGGTGGTGGACGTGCCGATCGCCGACGCTCCCGGCAACAGCTTTCCCAGCGGGCACGCGCTCGGCTCGTTCGTCGCGTACGGGGCGCTGCTGCTGGTGTTCCTGCCGGCCATGTCGCCGCGCTGGCGCAAGCCCGCCATCGCCGTCGCCGCCGTGCTTGTCTTCCTGGTCGGGCTGACCCGGATAGCGCTGGGCGTGCACTTCGTGTCCGACGTGATCGGCGGCTGGCTGCTCGGCGCGGCCTGGCTGGGCGTCACCGCGTACGCCTTCCGGTTGTGGCGGCGCGAGCGCGGCCGGCCGGTGCCGCCGCTGCGCGAGGGCCTGGAACCGGAGGCGGGCGACGAGCTGGCGCTCGCGCCGGACGAGGAGAAGGTGCTGGAGCACCCCCGCTCCGCGGTGGCCGAGCTGCTGGTCGGCTGGGTGCTCGTCTTCGGCGCGCTCTACGCGTTCGGCATGTTCGTCAGCTACCACGCCAAGGGCACGTTCTTCGACACGCTCGACACGAAGGTGCCGCGCTGGTTCGCCGAGCGGCACACCGACGCGCTCACCGACCTGAGCTGGTGGTGGAGCAAGTTCGGCGACACGCACGCCATCCTGCTGGTGTCGCTGGTGTTCTGCCCGATCGTGCTGGCCGTGTGGCGGCGCTGGCGGCCGGTGCTGTACGTGGTGCTGGCGATGTTCGGCGAGCTGAGCCTCTTCCTGGCCAGCGCCCGGGTGGTGGACCGGCCCCGGCCGCCGGTGGAGAACCTGGACGGGCAGATGCCCACCTCGTCGTTCCCGTCCGGGCACATCGCGGCCACCATCTGCCTCTGGGCGGCCATGGCGGTCATCGTGTTCCCGCGTACCGACAGGTGGTGGCGGTGGCTGTTCGTGGGCATGGCCGTGCTGATGCCGGTCGGCGTGGCCACCTCCCGGATGTACCGGGGCATGCACCACCCGACCGACTTCATGGGCGCGATCCTGCTCGGCGCGCTCTGGCTGTCGCTGCTGTACTGGGTGATCAAGCCGAACGCCGACGTGCACGAGGGCAACCAGCCGGCGATCGAGTCCGAACAGGTGGACGAGCTGGACGACGAGCTGGCCAAGGCCGCGCGGCCGGACTGAGCCGATGCTGCGGGTGATGACCTGGAACATCCGGACCGGCGGGCGGGACGCGGGCGGCGCCGACCGCCGGGACCGGATCGTCTCGGTCGTCACCGCGCAGCGCCCCGACGTGCTGTCGTTGCAGGAGCTGCGCGGCATGGACACCACGCTGGGCGGCCTGGCCGACCGGCTCGGGATGGCGGCGTACCTGGCCCGGTCCTGTCTCGGCCAGCCGGTGGCGGTGCTGGTCCGCCCGCCGCTGCGGGTGCTGCGCGCAGGCCGGGTCCGCCGCCCGTTCCACCACGCCGCCGCCCGGGTGCAGGTCGCCACCGGCGCGGGACCGCTGACCGTGCTGAGCACGCACCTGTACCCCTACTCGGGTGGGCGGCGGCGGATGGAGGCGGACTGGCTCGCCGCCGCGCTGCGGCGGACCGGGGGAGAGCTGGCGCTGCTGGCCGGGGACCTGAACACGCTGGAGCCCACCGTCGACCACACCGCCCGGCTGGCCGGGCTGGCCACTCCGTACCGGCGGCGGCACCTGCGCCGCGACGGCCGTACCGTGGACACCCGCGCGGTGGCCCGGCTGCTCGACGCCGGGCTGGTGGACCTGTGGCCGCGCTCCGGCGGCGACGAGCCCGGCGGCCGGACCGTGCCGACCCGGCACGGCGGCGCCGAGTTCGCCGGGATGCGGCTGGACTATCTGCTCGCCACCCCGGCGCTGGCCGACCGGGTACGCGCGGTGCGGGTGGTCCGCGACGGTGACGCCGACTCGGCGTCGGACCACTATCCGGTGCTGGCCGAGGTGGACCTCACGGCCGGCTGAACAACGCGTGTCGCCGCCGAGCGCGCCGGGCCGGGTTCTACAGGACCAGGTTGAGCAGCACGGTGAGCACCACCGAGGCGACGATCGAGAAGAGGATCATCAGCAGGCAGCCGAGCCCGCCCCCGGCGGGCCGGATCTCGGTGTTCCCGATACGCATGGCGTCAACTCCTCAGCGGTCACAGCTCCCGCAGCCGGGGCAGCAGCTCCTCCTGGGCCCAGTCGAGGAACATCGGCTGGGTGTCGCCGCCCACCTGGACCAGCGCGACGTGGGTGAAGCCCGCCTCGACGAACTTCTTGAACGCCTCGACGTGCCGGTCGGTGTCCGGGCCGCAGGAGATGCCCTCGGCCACGTCCTCCTCGCGGACGAACCGGGTGGCCGCCTCGAACGACTCCGGGCCGGGCAGGTCGGCGTTGACCTTCCAGCCCAGGCCGAACCAGCGGAACTGGTCGTGCACGATCTTGCGGCACTCGTCCTCGTCCGGGCCGTAGCAGATGGCGACCTGCCCGTAGCGGGGGCGGCCCGCGCCACCGGCCTCCTCGTACATGTCGATCAGGTGCGACAGCGGGTCGGTGGCGATCATCGCGTCGGCGTACTCGGCGGCGAGCGTGGCCGACTGTCGTCCGGACGCGGCCACCGCCATCGGCACCGGCCGGTCCGGGCGGTCCCAGACGTACGCGTCGGGCACGTCGAAGTGGTTGCCGGAGAACGTCAGCGTCTCGCCGTTGAGCAGCGGCCGGATGATCTGCAACGCCTCCTCGAACATCTCGTGTCGCTGCTGCACGTGCGGCCATCCGCCCACCACGTGCTCGTTGAGGTTCTCCCCGGCGCCGAGGCCCAGCGTGAAGCGGCCGTCCGAGAGCACCCCGATGGTGCTGGCCTTCTGCGCCACCACGGCCGGGTGGTACCGCCGGATCGGGCAGGTCACGAACGACATCAGCTCGGCCCGGCTGGTGGCGTGCGCGACCGCGCCGAGCACCGACCAGGCGTACGGGGAGTGGCCCTGCGATTCCAGCCAGGGGTAGTAGTGGTCGGACATGACCAGATGGTCGAAGCCGGCGGCCTCGGCGCGTACGGCGTGGTCGACCAGTTCCTTCGGGCCGGCCTGCTCGCACATGAGGGTGTAACCGACGTTGACCATGGCACGTCTCCTTCCCGGGCGGATCGTCCCCGGATACCCCGCCCGGCGCGGGTCAACCCTGCTGTCCGCTTTCGCATTCGTCTCTTAACCGGTTCAGTTCATACGGCGCGCCAAGCGGTGTCGCCTCCCGGCCGATCCTGCTTAACCGGTTGCCTCACGCCTTCCATCGTCCTACGCTGATGCCTGCGTCCGTTCGGGAACCGGGCGGCGGCTACCGGGCTCAGTCGCCACCACCCTCTCACCGTCACCGCACCCCCGCTCGGGCACGGGGGATCCTTCCCCTGAGGACAGCCATGAAGAAACTGCTCTCCGTCGCGGGCGCCGCCCTGCTGACGGCCCTCGCCGCCGTCTTCGCCCTCGGGCAGCCGGCCCAGGCGGCCACCGGCTTCTCCGTCTCCAACGGGCGTCTCTACGACGCCAACGGTGTCGAGTTCGTCATGCGTGGCGTCAACCACGCGCACACCTGGTACCCGCAGCAGACCAGCTCGTTCGCCAACATCAAGGCGCTCGGCGCGAACACCGTCCGGGTGGTGCTGTCCAGCGGCGACCGCTGGACGAAGAACAGCGCCGCCGACGTGGCCAACGTGATCTCCCTGTGCAAGGGCAACCGGATGATCTGCGTGCTGGAGGTGCACGACACCACCGGGTACGGCGAGGACGGCGCCGCCACCACGCTGGCCAAGGCCACCGACTACTGGCTGAGCATCGCCGACGTGCTCAAGGGCCAGGAGAGGTACGTCATCGTCAACATCGGCAACGAGCCGTTCGGCAACCAGGGCTACAGCGCCTGGACCACCGACACGTCGAACGCGATCAAGCGGCTGCGCGCCGCCGGCCTGACCCACACGATCATGGTGGACGCGCCGAACTGGGGCCAGGACTGGTCGTTCACCATGCGCGACAACGCCGGCACCGTGTTCGCCGCCGATCCGCAGCGCAACACCGTCTTCTCCATCCACATGTACGGCGTGTTCGACACCGCCGCCGAGATCAGCGACTACCTGGGCCGCTTCCGTACCGCCGGGCTGCCCATCGTGGTCGGCGAGTTCGGGTTCAACCACTCCGACGGCAACCCGGACGAGGACGCCATCATGGCGTACGCCCAGGCCAACGGCATCGGCTACCTCGGCTGGTCGTGGAGCGGCAACGGCGGCGGCGTGGAGTACCTGGACATGACCACGTCGTTCAACCCGGCCCAGCTCACCAGCTGGGGGCAGCGCATCTTCAACGGCGCCAACGGCATCGCCGCCACCTCCCGTGAGGCGTCGGTGTACGCGAGCACCACCCCGACCGCCAGCCCGACGGTCAGCCCCACCGCGAGCCCGACGACCAGCCCGACCGTCAGCCCGACCCCGCCGCCGCCCACCACGCCCCCGCCGTCCGGTGGCTGCACCGCCACCTACACCGTCGCGAACTCGTGGCAGGGCGGCTTCCAGGGCGAGGTCAAGGTGACCGCCGGAGCGGCCGCGATCACCGGCTGGACGGTGCGCTGGACGTACGCCAACGGCCAGTCCGTCACCCAGGCGTGGAACGCGAGCGTCAGCAACAGCGGGTCGGCGTACACCGCCCGCAACGTCGACTACAACGGCCGCCTCGGCGCGGGCGCGAGCACCACCTTCGGCTTCATCGGCAGCTGGCAGGGCACGAATTCCACCCCCGCCGTGACCTGCACCCCCGCCTGACCCTCTAGTGCGTGATCAAGGAGTTTGTGTCCCGTTCGGACGCCTGCGGTGACACAAACTCCTTGATCACCGGGGTGGGGCGCGGGGTCAGGCCGCGACCACCTCCAGCAGGAGGGCCTGTTCGGGGTGCAGGGCGGGGAGCTGAACGCCGACCGTGCCCAGCACCGAACCGGTCACCGTGATGCCGTCGCCCGGCCAGGCCAGCCAGCCCGGCGGGGACAGCTCCAGCATCGCCGGCTCGGGCGCCTCGGCGGGCGGACGGACCCGGTAGCGCCGGGCCGGGTCCAGCCCTGGGAGCCGCACCACGCCCGGCACCTGCGCCGCCGAGGTGGCGACCCGGCTGACCGCGTACACCGCGTGGTCGCGGTCGTGGGCGACCACGCCGTGGGCCTGCACGGCCGGGTCCGGGTGGTCGACTCGGACCACCCGGCCGCCGTGCAGCAGCGGGCGCAGCCGCTTGTGCAGCGCCACCCAGGCGGCGAGCTCGGCCCGCTCGGTCGCGTCGATCGCGGTGATGTCCCACTCGATGCCGTGGTGGCCGAACAGCGCGGTGACCGCCCGGAAACCCAGGTCGTGCACGCGGTGCGTGGTGTGCGAGCGCTGCGGCCCGATGTGCGTGCCGATCAGCTCCGGCGGCAGCAGCAGGCCGGTCCAGCGCTGGATGGACAGCCGTTCCAGCGCGTCGTTGCAGTCGCTGGCCCACACCCGGTCGGTGCGGCGCAGGATCTCCAGGTCGACCCGGGCACCGCCGGACGAGCAGCTCTCGATCTCGACGCCCGGGTGCCGGGCGCGCAGCTCGTCCAGCAGCCGGTAGACCTCCAGGGTCTGCGCGTGCACGCCGGGCCGTCCGGCGTGCCCGGCCTCGGTGAGGTCGCGGTTGTGGTCCCACTTCAGGTACGCGATCCCGTCGTGCTCGCTCAGCACCGCGTCGAGCCGTTCGAGCAGGTACGCGTACGCGTCCGGGTTGGCCAGGTCGAGCACCTGCTGGTGCCGCCACGGCGGTGGCAGCCGGCCCGGCGTCTGGAGCACCCAGTCCGGGTGGGCGCGGAACAGGTCGGAGTCGGGGTTGACCATCTCCGGCTCCACCCAGAGCCCGAACTGCATGCCGTGCCCGCGTACGTGGTCGATCAGCGGCTGCAACCCGTCCGGCCAGACCTCGCCGTCGACCCACCAGTCGCCGAGCCCGGCCTGGTCGTGCCGCCGGCCCCGGAACCAGCCGTCGTCGAGCACGAAGCGTTCCACGCCGACCTCGGCGGCGGCGTCGGCGAGCGCCCGCAGCCGGTCCAGGTCGTGGTCGAAGTAGACCGCCTCCCACACGTTCAGCGTCACCGGCCGCGGTGTGCGCGGGTGCGACGGGCGGGCCCGCAGGTGCGTGTGCAGCGCCTCGCTGAGCCCGTCCAGCCCGTCGGTGGAGTGGGCCGCGTAGAGCAGGGGAGTGGCGTACTCCTCGCCCGGCCCGAGCACGATCTCGCCGGGCGCCAGCAGCTCACCGCCGCCGAGCGTGGACTCGCCTGTCGGGCGGCGCTCGGCGGCGGTGACGTGGTCGCCGCTCCACGCGGTGTGCACCGCCCACACCTCGCCGTGCCGGAATCCGAAGCCGGCGGTGCCCGCGACCAGCAGCAGCGTGGCGTCGTGGCCGGTGCGGCCGTGCCGCCCCTCGCGCACCCACGCGCCCATCGGCCACGGGTGCCGCTGCGGCGCGCGTTCCCGGCACCACCGTCCGGTCAGGTCGAGCAGTTCGGTGGCGACCGCCGGCACCGGCAGCACGGGCGTCAGTTCCCGCAGCTCGTACCGGCCGTCGCCGTCGTTGCGCAGCCGGTGCCGCAGCGTGAGCACGCCCGCCGGGTCCAGCGTGATCTCGACGGTCAGGCTCAGCCCCGCATCCGCGTCCGCCGCCCGCACCACCACCCGCCCGGAGGAAAGGAAGGGCCCCTTGTTAACGCCTGGTGCATGTAAAGGGGCCCCTCCTAACAGGTCGGGCGACTGCGCTGCGGGCTCGTCGTGCACGTCGAGGCCGGTGAGGCGGAACGCGGTGGACCAGTCCCGGCCGTCGCGGTGACCGGCGAGACCGGGCCGCCCGCACCACCCGGCGCTCGCCTCGGGCAGCAGCGACAGCACAGTGGGCGCGTCGAAGCTGCTCGGCACCACCGGCGGCACCGTGGCGTCGGCGAGCGCGGGCAGGTCCTCGTCGGGCAGCGGGCCGAGGTCGGCGCCCCAGTGCACGACGCGGGGCAGCCCCGGGCCGCGTGCGTCGAGCACCAGGCTGGTCCGCGCGCGGCGCAGGTGGACGATCGTCATCCCTTGGAGGCTCCCAGCGTCAGACCCCGGACGAACTGCTTCTGCAGCAGGAAGAAGATCACCAGGGTGGGGATCGCGACCAGAACCGAACCGGCCGAGACCAGGTTGTTGTCGGTGAAGAACTCGCCGCGCAGGTTGTTCAGCGAGCTGGTGACCGGGAACTTGTCGCCGGTACGCATGAGCACAGTGGCCCAGAAGAACTCGTTGTAGATCCAGGTGACCTCGAGCGTGGCGAGCGCGGCGAGCGCCGGCCGGCACAGCGGCATCGTCACCTGCCAGTACTGCCGCCACACGTTCGCCCCGTCGACCATCGCTGCCTCGTACAGCTCGTGCGGCAGCGCCTTCATGTAGTTGCTGAGCACGAACACGCAGAAGCCGCACTGGAACGCGACGTTGACCAGGATCAGCCCCCAGTAGCTGTCGTAGAGCAGCTCCGAGTCGCTCATCCAGGCCGGCAGCGGGATCTCGGTGAACATCCGGAACAGCGGGATGAGCAGCGCCTGCTGCGGCAGCAGGTTCGCCGCGGTGAACAGGCCGAGCAGCGCGATGTTGAGTTTCCAGCTGAACCGGGCGATCACGAACGCCACGCACGAGGCGAGGAAGAGCGTGACCAGCACCGCCGGGACGGTGATGTACGCCGAGTTGAGGAAGTGCTTGCCGAACTCGGCGGTGCGCCAGGCGGTGACGTAGTTGTCGACGGTCCAGCCGCCGAGCGACACGTAGCCGTTGGCGGCGGTGTACTCGTAGGAGCGGAACGAGGTGAGCACCGCCCACAGGATCGGGAACAGCCAGCCCACTGCGACCGTACCCAGGAAGAGGTGCAGGACGACCCGGGCGGGCCGCACGGGGCGGCGGCGGCCGGCGGAGACGGCGGTCATCGCTTGTCCTCCCGCATCACGGTCCAGAGGTAGATGGTGATGAAGACGAGCGAGACGGCCAGCATGATCGTCGCCAGCGCGGAGCCGAAGCCGATCCGGCTGGCCTCGCCGACCACGTTCTGGGTGACCAGCGCGGAGATCAGCTCCAGCCCGTTGCGGCCCTTGTTGATGACCCAGACCAGGTCGAACGCGCGCAGCGACTCGATCACCGTCACCACCAGCACGATGATGTTGATGGGGCGCATCACCGGGAAGACGACCCGGAAGAACGTGCTGGTCTCCGAGGAGCCGTCGACAGCGGCGGCCTCCCGCAGGGACGGGTCGACGCCCTTGAGGCCGGCCAGGTAGAGCAGCATGATGTAGCCGACGTGCCGCCAGCCGGCCGCGACCAGCACGGCCCAGATGTTGACGTTCGGGTCGCCGTACCAGTCGGTCTCGCCGCCGAACACGCCGTTGAGCAGCCCCTGGTCACGGCTGTAGATGAGCTGCCAGACGAAGCCGATGAGCGCCAGCGACAGCACCACCGGCAGGTAGAGCGTGGTCTGGTAGAAGCGGCTGCCGCGAATCTCCTTGTCCAGCAGCACGGCGAGGAACATGCCGAACGGGGTGGCCACCACGAACAGCGCGGCCAGCCAGAGCAGGTTGTTCTGCACCGCGGGGACGAACGGCGGGTAGATGTTCACCACGTCGTCGTAGTTCTTGAGGCCGACCCACTCGATCTCGGAGACCGGGCCGATGCCGTCCCAGTTCGTGCCGGAGAGCAGCACCGTCGCCACCGCGGGCAGCCAGACCAGGCCGGCGACGAGCAGCAGGGGTACCAGCACCATGAGCGTGATGACCACGCGGTCGGTGCGGGACAGGAGCCGTAGCCGGCGACCGCGACCACCGTTGCTGGTGGTCGCGGCCGGCGGCGGCACGGCGCGATCCGCTTGGATCAGGGGCAGGTCGGACATGATGTCCTTCCCCCTTCCGCCGTCAGCTGGTGAAGATCGACTTCTTCTGGTTCTCGATGCTGGTGAGCAGCCCGCCGATGTCCTTCGGGTCCTTGATGAACTGCTGCAACGCCGGGATCATCACGGTGGAGGCGAAGTCCGGCCGGGTGTCGCGGTCGAGGAACTGGGCGATCTCGGTGGCGGAGCCGACCAGCTCGGCGGCCTTCTTCTGCAGCGCGGTGTAGGCACCGGTGTCCGCGCCGCTGTTGGCGACGAGCGTGCTCGGGTCGTTCTTCACCGTGATGTCCGCTGCCTCCTTCGAGCCCAGGTACGTCAGCAGCTTCTGCGCGGCGTCCTTGGACTTCGGCTTGCGGGCCATCATGTAGCCGTCGATCGGGGCGTCCAGGGCCTTCGCGCCGATGGTGGAGTCGATCTCGGGGAACGTGAAGAAGTCCAAGTCCTCCAGGTCGGCGCCGCTGAACTGCTGGCCGACGAACAGGCCGAGCAGGTACATGCCGCTCTTCTTCTGCTGCAGCGACTGGGCGGCCTCCTGCCAGGTGCGGCCGAGCGAGTCCGGCTGGTGCAGGGGGAGCAGCCCGGCCCAGGTGTCGAAGACCTTCTTCACCTTGTCGGAGGTCCACGCCTCCTTGCCGGCCATCAGGTCGATGTGGAACTGGTAGCCGTTGATCCGCAGGTTGAGGATGTCGAACGTGCCCATCGCCGGCCAGCCGTCCTTGTCGGCGAACGCGATCGGGTTCAGCCCATCCTTCTTCATCTGCGCGCCGAGCGTGTTCAGGTCGTCCAGCGTCTTGGGCACCTCGTAGCCGCGCTGCTGCCACACCGACTTGCGGTAGAAGACGGCCCACGGGTAGTACGACGCGGGCACGAAGTACTGCTTGCCGTCGTCGCCGGTGGACGCCTTCTTGAACGCGTCGGAGTAGCCGTCGAGCTTGCCCCACACGTCGCTGAGGTCACCGGCCAGGCCCTTTGCGGCGAAGAACCGCATCCGGTAGCCGGCGAACCAGGTGAACACGTCGTCCGGCTTGCCCTGCAGGTAGTTGTTGATGTTCTCCTGGAACGTGTTGTGGTCGACCGTGTTGATGTTGACCGTCACCCCGGAGGACGTCTTGAAGCCGTCCATCACCTTCGCGACGACGTCCTTGGGCTTCGGGTCCGACTGGTTCGAGCCGACCGAGACGCTCTTGGCGTCACCGCCGGATCCGGAGTCGGAGTCGCCGCAGCCGGCGAGCAGGCCGGTGCCGAGCAGCGCTCCCGCGCCGGCCGCGCCGGCGAGCAGCGAGCGCCGGTTCAGGCCGGCGACGGACGGGGGTACGAGCCGGGCGAGGTATTCGGCTTGCGAGCGGGGACGGGACATGGTGCCTCCTGCGTGGAAGAGGTGCGCTGCGCTCATGGACCGTGATCGTTGGCGGTGAGCGGTGTCGTGTCGGTCGCGGTAGATCCACCGAGAATCCACACGTCCGAACACAAACAGCCGGTGGCGCTTGAAGCTACCCCTTGGCGCGGCGCTGTCAAGAGGGCAAAAAGGCGACGCCGTTGGTGGTAAGGCAGGGCAAAGAGCCGGTAAACGTTGGAACTTCAGTCGATGTTGGAAAGTGTTGACTTGGGTGCTGTTCGGGGGGCAACCTCTGCTGTCATGCGGAACTGGCACGGCGAGGGCATCTGGTACGGCGCTGACTACAACCCGGAGCAGTGGCCCGAGCAGACGTGGACCGAGGACGTCGAACTCATGCGACGGGCCGGGGTCAATCTGGTCTCGGTCGGCATCTTCTCCTGGGCCCTGCTGGAGCCCACCCCCGGTCGGTACGTCTTCGACTGGCTGGACCGGGCGATCGACCTGCTGCACGACGGCGGCATCAGCGTCGACCTGGCCACCGCCACCGCCAGCCCGCCACCGTGGCTGGCGCACCGGCACCCGGAGACGCTGCCCCGCCGCGCCGACGGCACGGTGCTCTGGCCCGGCGGCCGGCAGGCGTACTGCCCCAGCTCGCCGGTGTTCCGGGACCACTCGCTCGCCCTGGTCGAGGCGGTCGCCCGGCGGTACGCGCGCCACCCCGCCGTCGTGCTCTGGCACGTCTCCAACGAACTCGGCTGCCACAACGTGCACTGCTACTGCGACGTCAGCGCCGAGGCGTTCCGCGGCTGGCTGCGCGAGCGCTACGGCGACCTGGACTCACTCAACGCCGCCTGGGGCACCGCGTTCTGGAGCCAGCGCTACCACGACTGGGCCGAGATCAACCCGCCGCGTACCGCGCCGACGTTCGCCAACCCGACCCAGCAGCTGGACTTCCTGCGGTTCTCCTCCGACGAGCAGCGCGCCCAGCTGCGCGCCGAGCGGGAACTGCTGAACCGGCTTGTCCCGCAGCCGGTCACCACGAACTTCATGATCGGCACCGGCATCAAGTACCTGGACTACCACTCCTGGGCCGCCGACGTGGACGTGGTCGCCAACGACCACTACCTCACCGCCGCCGACCCGCAGCCGCAGGTCAACCTGGCGCTCGCGGCCGACCACACCCGGGGCGTGGCAGGTGGCGCGCCGTGGCTGCTGATGGAGCACTCCACCAGCGCCGTCAACTGGCAGCCCCGCAACGTGGCGAAGACACCCGGTCAGATGCGCCGCAACAGCCTCGCCCACGTCGCGCGCGGCGCCGACGGCGTGCTGTTCTTCCAGTGGCGGGCCTCCCGGGCCGGCGCGGAGAAGTTCCACTCCGCGCTGGTGCCGCACGCCGGCCCGGACACCAAGGTGTTCCGCGAGGTCTGCCGGCTCGGCGCCGACCTGCGCGCGCTCGCCGAGGTACGCGGCAGCCGCGTCGACGCCGACGTGGCCATCCTCTTCGACTACGAGGCGTGGTGGGGCGCCGAACTCGACTCCCACCCGAGCGTCGACGTCACCTACACCGACCGGTTGTCCGCGCTGCACGCCGCGCTCTGGCGGGCCGGGATCACCGCCGACGTGGTGCACCCCTCGGCCGACCTGTCCCGCTACCGGCTCGTCGTGGTTCCCACGCTCTACCTCGTCCGCGACGCCGACGCCGACGCGCTGCGCCGGTTCGTGGAGGCCGGCGGCACCGCTGTGGTCACCTACTTCAGCGGCATCGTCGACGAGCACGACCACATCCGGCTCGGCGGCTACCCCGGCGCGTACCGCGACCTGCTCGGCGTACACGTCGAGGAGTTCTTCCCGCTGCGAGCCGGCGAGACGGTACGCCTCGACGACGGCGCCCGCGCCGACGTGTGGACCGAGTGGCTGCACGCCGAGGGCGCGGAGGTGCTGGCCGCGTACGCCGACGGGCCCCTGCCCGGCGTGCCGGCGCTGACCCGCAACACCGTCGGCGCGGGCGCGGCCTGGTACGTCGGCACCCGGCTCGACGACGAGGCCACCGACCGGCTGGTGGCCCGGTTGCTGGCCGAGGCCGGCGTCCGGCCGCCGGTGAGCGCGCCGACCGGGGTGGAGGTGGTCCGCCGCCGCGCGGCGGACCGGAGCTGGCTGTTCCTGATCAACCACACCACCGAGCCGGTACGGTTGCCGGTCACCGGCGTCGAGCTGCTCGGCGGCGCCCGCTGCGACGGCGAGCTGGAGGTGCCGGCGGGGGAGGTGGCGGTGGTCCGCGAGGAGCCCGCGCCGGCGCCCGTGAGCGCCTGACCGCAACCCTGCCGTTCGCGCCGATGGAGGTCCACATGCTCGCCCAGCAACGGCAGAGCGCCATCCTGGAGTTGATCCGCCAGAGTGGCGGCGTCCGGGTCAGTCACCTGGTCAGCCGCTTCGGGGTGTCCGACATGACGATCCGCCGCGACCTGGAGGTGCTGGCCGAACGCGGCCTGATCGACAAGGTGCACGGCGGCGCGACGCTCGCCGGTCCCGGCTCCACCGAGGAGCCCGGCTTCGCCGCCAAGTCGGTCCGCCAGCAGGCCGAGAAACGCGCCATCGTGGAGCGGGCCGCCGGCCTGGTCGAGCCGGGGATGGCGGTGGCGCTGTCCGCCGGCACCACCACCGCCGCGCTGGCCGCGCGGCTGGCCGAGGTACGCGGGATCACTGTGGTCACCAACTCGATCCCGGTGGCCGACGCGCTCTACCAGAACCCCCGCGCCGATCAGACAGTCGTGCTGACCGGCGGCATCCGTACCCCGTCGGACGCGCTGACCGGCCCGGTCGCCGAGGCGGCGATAGCCGCGCTCAACGTCGACCTGCTCTTCCTCGGCGTGCACGGGATGAGCCCGCGTACCGGGTTCACCACGCCGAACCTGCTGGAGGCGGCGGTGAACCGGCGGCTGATCGGTTCCGCCCGGCGGCTAGTGGTGCTGGCCGACCACACCAAGTGGGAGACGATCGGCATCGCCACCATCGCGCCGCTGGAGGAGGCCGACATGCTGATCACCGACAGCGGCCTGTTGCCGGAGGCCCGACGCCAACTCGGCGAGCAGGTCGGCGAACTGGTGGTGGTCCGGGCGGACTGACAGCCGGCCCGCCGTCGGCTACCCTCTGCCCTCGCCATGACCGACGGGGGAGACAACATGGACGGTGATCGTCAGTACGCCGAGGCGCCAGCCCAGCCGGCAGGCCCGCAGCAGGCGAGACCCGGCAGGCGGAAGATCCTGCTCGGCGTGCTCGCCGCGCTGCTCGTCTGCGGCGGTCTCTGCGGCGTCGGTCAGCTCATCACCAACGTGGTCAACCAGGACGACTGGGAGGGCCTCGGCCGCCCGGTGACGTCACCGGCGGTGCCCGAGTCGCCGAAACCGACCTGGCCCAAGCCCAACCTCCTCTACGGCCGACCCGATCCGGGCATCCGGCACACGCTGGAGCAGAACGTGCTCGACTCCGCCGGTGTGCTGAAGCCGATGACGAGCTCCTGCGACAACAAGGGATTCACCGGCGAACACGCGGCGACGTTCGACTGCACAGTCACGTACGCCGGACTCGACGTGGTCTACACGGTCGTCGCCACACCGTCGGGCTCCCAGCTCTTCAAGTGGACGGCGACCGCCGAGCGGACGGTGGTCACCCGGGACGGGCTGCTCGCCCTGTTCCACCGCCAGTACACGAGCGACAACCGCTGGAGCGACCTGCGGTGCGACGAGTTCCCGGAGGTCGCGCTGGTGCCGGTCGGCAAACCCCTGCCGCAGTTCTGCTACGCGAAACTCGACGACCGGATCAAGACCAGCCGGATCCGTATCACCCCCGACGCCGACAGCCCGCCGACGCTGGAGACCGAGCACCAGGAGGAGGGCCTGTGATCCGGTGCGCCTCACAGCCACTTCTCAGTCGCGGCATTTAGGGTGCCCTGACGAAGCGTCCGACGGTCCATGTCGGAATGCAGTTCAGCGGGAGTGACCGATGGTCTTCAAGAAGATGTTGAGCGCGTTCGGCGTGGGTGGTCCGAGCGTCGACACGGTGCTCACCAACCCGAACACCCGGCCCGGGCTGACCCTGGACGGTCACGTCAACCTGGTCGGCGGCGACAGCCCGGCGCGGATCGAGCAGATCAACCTCGGCCTGGTCACCCGCGTCGAGATCGAGAGCGGCAACCACGAGTACGCGGGCGTCATGGAGTTCCACCGGCTGCCCGTCAGCGGCGCGTTCGATCTGGCGCCGAAGCAGCAGCTGTCGATCCCGTTCCAGATGCCGGTGCCGTGGGAGACCCCGATCACCGACGTCTACGGCCAGCGGCTGCACGGCATGACCATGGGCCTGCGTACCGAGCTGGCGGTGGCCCGCGCCGTCGACAAGTCCGACCTGGACCAGGTGTCGGTGCACCCGCTGCCGGTCCACGAGCGCATCCTGGAGGCGTTCCAGGCGCTCGGTTTCCGGTTCAAGCACGCCGACCTGGAGCGCGGGCACATCTACGGCGTGCCGCAGACGCTGCCGTTCTACCAGGAGATCGAGTTCTTCGCCGCGCCGCAGTACGCGCAGACGGTCAACGAGGTCGAGCTGACGTTCGTGACCAGCCCGAAGGGCGTCGAGGTGATCCTGGAGTGCGACAAGCGGGGCGGCTTCCTCAGCCCCGGGCACGACGTGATCGGCCGCTACTCGGTCCCGCACACCGACGCCGCCCGTACCGACTGGGTGCAGGTCGTCGACGGCTGGCTGCGGGAGACCACCGGCCGCTACGGCAGCATGCGCGCCCAGGGCTTCGGCATGCCGCACCACGGCGGCCACGGCTACCCGGGTCACCACGGCTACGCCGGCCACGGGCGGCGCGGCCCGGGCAGGGGCGGCGTCATCGCGGGCGCCGCGCTGGGCGTCGCCGGCGGCATGATCGCCGGCGAGATGCTCGACGACGCCTTCGACGGCGGCGGCGACGACTTCGGTGACTTCGGCGAGGAGTGAGCAGAGGCGACGTCGCCCCCGGGCCGGATCCCGGGGGCGTCGCC
>NZ_JAGPXV010000579.1:0-3795 GCF_018070405.1 Micromonospora sp. D75 | reverse complement strand
CGGAGGGATCAAGCCTGACCGCCCGGAGTGGGCACGGTCGGCCGCAGCCCCCAACCGCAACAAACGGAGAAGACCAGTGACGCCGAGAACAGTCCTCACGATCGCCGGATCCGACTCCGGAGCAGGAGCAGGCATCCAGGCCGACCTCAAGACGTTCGCCGCGCTCGGCGCGTACGGCACGAGCGTGCTCACCGCTGTCACCGCGCAGAGCACCAGGGGCGTGGACGCCGTCCTGCCGCTGCCCCCGCAGACGGTGCGCGACCAGATGGACAGCGTGCTCGGCGACTTCGACGTGCGGGCCGTGAAGAGCGGCATGCTCGGCACCCCGGCGGTCGCCGACGCGGTGGCCGAGGCGGCCCGGGCCGGGCGGCTGCCACACCTGGTCGTCGACCCGGTGCTGGTCGCCACCAGTGGGCACCGGCTCGGCGTGGTGGAGGCGGTCGAGCGGCTCCTGCCGTACGCGGAAGTGGCGACGCCGAACTGCGCGGAGGCCGCGGCCCTCACCGGAGGCCCGGTGGGCACGGTCGAGGAGATGGTGGCGGCGGCCGAGGCGCTGGCGGCGCGCGGACCGGCGTTCGTGGTGGTGACCGGCGGTGACGTGGACGCCGACGGCGAGTCGGTGGACGTGCTGGCCGGCGGCGGAACCACTCGGCTGCTGCGCGCGCCCCGGGTGGACACCCGGCACAACCACGGCACCGGCTGTTCGTTCTCGGCCGCCGTCGCGGTCCGGCTCGCCGCGGGTGACGCGGTGCCGGTCGCGGTGGCGGCCGCCAAGGAGTACGTGACCCGCGCGCTGACCGGCGCGCGGACCTGGGAGCTGGGCGCGGGACGCGGCCCGCTGGACCACTTCGGCTGGTCCGCATGAGCGACAGGGAGGCTGTCATGCAGGCACGTCGCAAGGTGTACGTGGAAGGGTCGCGCCCGGACATCCGGGTGCCGTTCGCCGAGGTGCCGCTGACCGGGGACAACCCACCGGTACGGCTCTACGACACCTCCGGTCCCGGCTCCGACCCGGAGGTGGGGCTGCCCGCGCTGCGCGGGCCGTGGATCGCCGAGCGCGGCGACGTCGCACCGGTACGCGGCGCCGGTACGCCGCTGGCCGGAACCCGTCCGACTCAGCTCGCGTACGCGCGGGCCGGGATCGTCACGCCGGAGATGGAGTTCGTGGCGATCCGGGAGTCGGTGTCGCCGGAGTTCGTGCGGGACGAGATCGCGGCCGGGCGGGCCGTGCTGCCGCTGAACGTGAACCACCCGGAGTGCGAGCCGGCGATCATCGGCAAGGCGTTCCTGGTGAAGGTCAACGCGAACATCGGCACCTCGGCTGTCACCTCGTCGGTGGCCGAGGAGGTGGAGAAGCTGACCTGGGCCACGCGGTGGGGCGCGGACACCGTGATGGACCTGTCCACCGGCAAGCGTATTCACGAGACGCGCGAGGCAATCGTGCGGAACGCGCCCGTGCCGATCGGCACGGTGCCGATCTACCAGGCGCTGGAGAAGGTCGGCGGTGACCCGGTGGAGCTGAGCTGGGAGGTGTTCCGCGAGACCGTCATCGAGCAGGCGGAGCAGGGCGTCGACTACATGACCGTGCACGCCGGGGTGCTGCTGCCGTACGTGCCGCTGGCGGTGGACCGGGTGACGGGCATCGTGTCCCGGGGTGGCTCGATCATGGCGGCCTGGTGCCTGGCGCACCACGAGGAGAACTTCCTCTACACCAACTTCCGGGAGCTGTGTTCGCTGCTCGCGAAGTACGACGTGACGTTCTCCCTCGGTGACGGGCTGCGCCCCGGTTCCATCGCGGACGCCAACGACGAGGCGCAGTTCGCCGAGCTGCGCACGCTCGGCGAACTGACGAAGATCGCCTGGGAGTACGACGTCCAGGTGATGATCGAGGGCCCCGGGCACGTGCCGATGCACAAGATCAAGGAGAACGTAAACCTCCAGCAGGAGTGGTGCCACGAGGCGCCGTTCTACACGCTCGGGCCGCTGACCACCGACGTCGCGCCCGCGTACGACCACATCACCTCGGCGATCGGCGCGGCGATGATCGGCATGTTCGGCACCGCCATGCTCTGCTACGTCACCCCGAAGGAGCACCTCGGGCTGCCCGACCGCGACGACGTGAAGGCGGGCGTGATCGCGTACAAGATCGCCGCGCACGCGGCCGACCTGGCCAAGGGGCACCCCGGCGCGCAGGCGTGGGACGACGCGCTCTCCAAGGCCCGGTTCGAGTTCCGCTGGGAAGACCAGTTCAACCTGGCGCTCGACCCGGAGACCGCACGGGCGTACCACGACGCGACGCTGCCCGCCGAGCCCGCGAAGACCGCGCACTTCTGCTCGATGTGCGGCCCGAAGTTCTGTTCCATGAAGATCACGCAGGAGTTGAAGGAGTACGCCGCGCGGGGCATGCGCGACAAGTCGGAGGAGTTCGTCGCCGGCGGGTCACGGGTCTACCTGCCACTGGCGTGACCGGAGCCGGGGCGGGCCTGGTGTCCCGGCCCGCCCCGGTGCTCGTTCAGTCGCGGTGGTGCCGCCCGGTACGCAGCGAGCGGGCGTCGTCGGCGTTGTCGTCCGAGGCGAGACCGGCGACCCAGTCCACGTACTCGTCGTCGGCCGCAGTGGTCGGTTCGGCCGTACGCTCGGCCGGCTCCGGCTCATCCTTGGCCCGGTTGCGCCGGAACAGGCCGCGCCGGGCCTTCGACTTCCCGGCGGGCGCGTCGGCGTCGTCCGGTCCGGAGTGCCGCCCGCGCCGGGAGTCCGCCTCCGTCTCCGTGGCCTCCGGCGGCGCGGCGCCCGCCTCGCCCGGTACGGCAGTCGCCGCCTCGGGCCGGGCGAGCGGCATCCCCGCCTCCGGCCGGGCGAGCGGCCCCGCCGGGCGGGCGTTCGTGGCGAGCGCGTCCCAACCGGTGCTCGCACCCGGCTCGGGCAGACCACGGTGCCGGGGACGCGGCGCCGGCTCGCCCGGGGCGACCGCGTCCGCGGCGTCCCGGTCCGGCGCGTCCGGTTCGGCGGTCGCGCGGTGCGGCCGGCCCGCCGGGGTGATCGGCCAGGCCGGGCGCACCTCGCCGGGCTGCCCGGTCACGTCCTCGAACATCGCGAACCGCGGCCGGGTCGACGGGGCGGGCGCCGGGTCGTCGAAGAAGAAGTTGCGTCCGGTACGCCCGGTCGGCGCCACCACGTTCGAGTCGGTGCTCGTGTCGTCCCGGTCCGGGTTCGTGGCCTGGGGGATCGGCTCGGCGTCGGCTCCCCCGCTCGGCGCAGCTTCGGTTCGGCCGCCCGGTGTCGTCGGCGCGGTCTCGGCCGGGCCGGGGGAGGCCGGACCGGTGGCGCGCGGCGCCTTCGGAGTGCGGGTACGCCGGGGGCGGGCGGCGCGGCCGGCCGCGCCGGTGTCTCCGGGGGCTTCGGCCGGTGGCGCGGCGGGGGTGTCACTGCCCGCGTCGGCCGTGACCGGCCCGGCGAGGGAGCCGCTGTCCGTACGCGGGCCGGGAACGTGGCTGTCGGCGGTGGCCGGTGATGCGTCCTTCGCGGTGGTGCCCGCGCCGGCGCTGGGAGTGGTGACGTCTCCGGGGCGGGGTGCTGTGCCGTCGGCGGATGACACCGGCCCGTCGGTAGTCCCGCTGGACCGGCCCGCGCGGGTACGGCGCGGCCGGGTCACCCGTGGCGTGGTCGCCGCCGCTTCCGGCGCCGGTGCGGCATCGCCGGTGCCGGTGCCGGTGGCGGTCTCGCTGTCGGCCGGAATGCCGGTGGCCTGCCCGGACGCTCGATCGGCGGCTTCGGAACCGGCGGCCGGGTCGGGAG
>NZ_JAGPXV010000578.1:0-3806 GCF_018070405.1 Micromonospora sp. D75 | reverse complement strand
CACGTGCTCGGGTTCCCGCTGTCGCTGCGGCTGATGACGAGCCCCGGCTTCCCGATCCCGCTCACCGGCGTGGTGCACGTGGCCAACCGGATCACCGTGCACCGCCCGGTCGAGGTCGGCGAGCGCGTCGACTTCCACACGTACGCGGAGAACCTGCGCCCGCACGAGCGCGGCCGCCAGCTCGACGTGGTGCTGGTCGGCTCGATCGGCGGCGAGGAGGTGTGGCGCGGCGTGTCCACGTACCTCGGGAAGGAGCGTGCGTCCGGCGGCGGCCCGCGGCGCGACCGGGGTGACCGCCCGGCGCCGCCGGCCGCCTCGGCGCGGTGGCGGGTGACGCCCCGCGTGGGTACTGATTACGCGCGCGTCTCCGGCGACCACAACCCGATCCACACCTCGAAGCTGGGCGCGCGGCTGTTCGGTTTCCCGCGCCCGATCGCGCACGGCATGTGGAGCAAGGCCCGATGCCTGGCCGCGCTGGAACCCCGGCTACCGGAGGCGTACACGGTGGACGTGGCGTTCAAGCTGCCGGTGCCGCTGCCGTCGACTGTGGCGTTCAGCGCCTCGCCCAACGGCGCGGACTGGGACTTCGCGCTGCACAGCGCCCGGGACGGGAGGCCGCACCTGACCGGTTCGGTGCGCTGAAGAAAAGAGGGGACTTGCCGTCCCCTCTTTTCGGCGCTCAGTTGTTCTCAGAGTGAGTTGTTCTCAACCTGAGAGAGTGAGTGACCGTGAACGAGCAGGACTTCCTCGCCGGGTACGACCCGCGGGACTACCCGGCGGTCGCGGTCACCGTCGACGTGGTCGCGCTGACCATCCGCGAGGGCGCGCTGCACCTGCTGCTGATCCGCCGCGGCGCGCCGCCCTTCGCGGGGCACTGGGCGCTGCCCGGCGGCTTCGTCCAGCCGGACGAGGACCTGACCGCCGGCGCCCGGCGCGAACTGGCCGAGGAGACCGGCCTCGGCGGCGAGCGGCTGCGCCGGGTGCACCTGGAACAGCTCGGCAGCTACGGCGCCCCGGACCGCGACCCGCGCATGCGGGTGGTCTCGGTCGCGCACCTGGCGTTCGCCCCCGACCTGCCCGACCCGGTCGCCGACACCGACGCCGACGAGGCGATCTGGCTGCCGGTCACCGCGCTGACCAGCCGGCAGCTCGCCTTCGACCACGGCCGGATCATCGACGACGGCTTGGAGCGCGCCCGTTCCAAGCTGGAGTACACGCCGCTGGCCACCCGCTTCCTCGCCCCCGAGTTCACGATCACCGAGCTGCGGGAGGTCTACGAGACGGTCTGGGGGCACCCGCTGCACGCCGGCAACTTCCACCGCAAGGTGCTCTCGGTGCCCGGCTTCGTGGAGAGCACCGGCGCCAGCACCGAGCGCGGCGGCGCGCGCGGCGGCCCCCGGGCCAAGCTCTACCGCGCCGGAGACGCCCGGCTGCTGCACCCGGCGCTGCTGCGCCCCGCCCGGGAGGAGACGGTGCGGTGAGGACCGAAGAAGCGATCCGGCTGGTCACTGCCGCGCGTACCGACGCCGACCTGTTCGGCGCCGACGAGCCGGCCCGCCGCTACCGCGAGCTGGTCGGCGCGCTGCACCCCGACCGGCTGGGCGCGGCCGACCCCGGCGTACGCGCCGCCGCCGCCGAAGCACTCGTCACCGTCACCACCCGGTGGCGCACCCCGGCCCCCGCGTACACCGGCGACGTCGCCACCCTGCACGAACGCAAGGAAGGGCCCCCTGTTAACGCCTCCGGTAGAGGAGGAGCCCCTTCTTATCACCTGGCCAAGGTGGCCCGGCACCCCGGCGACAACGACCTGATGGCCCGCGAGGCGCGCGCGTTGCGCCGCATCGCCGAGCGCGGCGACGCCAGACACCTCGCGTACGTGCCGAAGCTCGTCGACTCCTACCCGGCGCGTGACCCGTCGACCGGCGTGCAGCGGCAGGTCAACGAGCTGGTGACCGTACCCGGGCTGCGCAGCCTGGACGACGTGCGCCGCGCGTACCCGGACGGGCTGGACCCGCGCGACGCGGCCTGGATGTGGCGGCGGCTGCTCGTGGCGCTCGGCCTGGCCCACCGCGCGGGCGTGGTGCACGGCGCGGTGCTGCCCCGGCACGTGCTGATCGAGCCGGACGCGCACGGCCTGGTGCTCGTCGACTGGTGCTTCTCGGCCGAGCCGGGCGGGCTCGTGCCGGCGCTGGTGCCCGGCCACGAGGACTGGTATCCGCCGGAGGTCGCCGCGAAGCGGCAGTGCGGCCCCGGCACCGACATCGCGCTGGCCGCCCGCTGCATGACCTGGCTGATGGGCGACCGCGCGCCCCGCGAGCTGCGCGCCTTCGCCGACGGCTGCCAGGGCGCCGCGCTCGCCACCCGGCCCGACGACGCCTGGCGGCTGCTGCGCGAACTGGACGAGGTGCTGCACCGGCTGTACGGGCCGCGCACCTTCCGACCCTTCACCCTCAACCCGTAGGGAGGCTGCCATGGGCAGTGGAATCTGGTCCACCGACGTGTACGACGCCGCCGACCGCTACCGGCGCCGCACCGGCAAGAGCGCGTTCTCGTACAGCGACAGCGGCGCGCGCAAGGTGCACCCGGCGCTCGACCCGCGCGACGCGCTGCGGGAGAGCCGCGACTCCGCCGAGCACCCGCAGTCGACGCCGATCGCCGTGCTGTTCGACGTCACCGGCTCGATGGGGCACGTGCCCCGGGTGCTGCAGAGCAAGCTGCCGCAGCTGCTGGGCCTGCTGCTGCGCCAGGGGTACGCGAGCGACCCGCAGGTCATGTTCGGCGCGATCGGCGACGCCACCTGCGACCGGGTGCCGTTGCAGATCGGGCAGTTCGAGTCCGACAACCGGATGGACGACGACCTCGGCCGGATCGTGCTGGAGGGCGGCGGAGGCGGCCAGATGATGGAGTCGTACGAGCTGGCGCTGTACTTCATGGCCCGGCACACGGCCACCGACAGCTGGGACAAGCGCGGCCGGCGCGGCTACCTGTTCATCATCGGCGACGAGCTGGCGTACGCGGGGGTGAAGCGCGCGGAGGTGGCCCGGCTGATCGGCGACGACCTGAGCGAGGACGTGCCGGTCCGGCAGATCGTGGACGAGGTGACCGCGCGCTGGGACACCTACTACCTGCTGCCCGCCGGCAGCCACTACGCGGGCAACCGCAAGGTGCTGGACTTCTGGCGCGGCCTGCTCGGGCAGAACGCGGTCGAGCTGGACGACCTGGACGCGGTCTGCGAGACGATCGCGCTCACCGTCGGGCTCGGCGAGCAGGCCATCGACCTGGACGCCGGGCTGCGCGACCTGGACCGGGCCGGCTCCACCGCCACCCGGACCGTCTCGAAGGCGCTCGCCCGGCTCGGCTCCGGCCGCCGCGCGGTGGCGACGCTGCCGTTCAGCCCGGCCGACGGCGGAAGCGGGGTCACCCGGCTGTGAACCACGTGATGGTGGTCGACCTCGGCTACGGCGACGCCGGCAAGGGCACAGTGGTGGACCTGCTCTGCGCCACCCGGCAGGTGCACACGGTGGTCCGGTTCAACGGGGGCGCGCAGGCGGCGCACAACGTCGTCCTGCGCGACGGGCGGCACCACACGTTCGCGCAGTTCGGCGCCGGGACGTTCCGTCCGGGCGTACGGACGCACCTGGCGCGGCACGTGGTGGTGGACCCGCTGGCGCTGGCAGCCGAGGCCGACCACCTCGCGTCGGTCGGCGTACCAGACGCGCTCGACCGTCTGACTGTGGACGGGGAGGCGCTGCTCGCCACCCCGTACCACCGGGCCGCCAACCGCGCCCGGGAGATCGCCCGGGGAG
>NZ_JAGPXV010000577.1:0-3820 GCF_018070405.1 Micromonospora sp. D75 | reverse complement strand
GGTCGCCATCTCCACGATGGTCGACTGGCGCTGGACCGGCTACAACGCGCTGATCTTCCTGGCCGCCATGCAGGCCATCCCGCGCGACCTGTACGAGTCGGCGGCGATCGACGGCGCCGGCCGGGCCCGCCAGTTCTGGTCCATCACGGTGCCGCTGCTCAAGCCCACGATCATCTTCGCGGTCATCATCTCCACCATCGGCGGCCTTCAGCTCTTCACCGAGCCGCGGATGTTCAACTCCGGCACCAACGCGATCCGCGGCGGACCGCTGCGGGAGTCGCAGACGGTGACCATGTACATGTTCGAGAACGCCTTCGCGCCGCACTACAACTTCGGCTACGGGTCGGCGGTCGCCTGGCTGCTGTTCGCGCTGATCGCCGTGGTCGCGGCGATAAACGTCCTGCTCCTGCGCCGGCTCGGCGGCGGCTCCCGCAAGGAGGTCTCCCGATGACCCGCCTCTGGTCGGCAAGCCGGCTCACCTACCTGGCGCTGACGCTCTCGGCCGTCCTGTCGATCTTCCCGATCTACTGGATGTTCGTGGTGGCCAGCCGCACCAGCGACACGATGGGCCAGGTGCCGCCGCCGCTCACCCCCGGCGGCAACCTCGGCGCCAACATCGCCCGGCTGTTCGACAACACCGACGCGTACTTCCTGACCGGCCTGATCAACTCGGCGATCGTGGCCACCACCGTCACGATCTCGGTGGTGTTCTTCTCCACGCTGGCCGGGTTCGCGTTCGCCAAGCTGCGCTTCCGGGGGCGCAACGCGCTGCTGCTGGTCATCGTCGCCACCATGATGGTCCCGACGCAGCTCGGCGTGATCCCGCTCTACCTGCTCATGACGAAGCTGAACTGGAACGACCGGCTGCCCGCCGTGATCGTGCCGGCGCTGGTCACCGGCTTCGGCGTGTTCATGATGCGCCAGTACGCGGGCCAGGCGGTCAGCACCGAACTGATCGAGGCGGCCCGGATGGACGGCTGCAACACCGCCCGGATCTACTGGAACGTGGTGCTGCCCGCGCTGCGCCCGGCCGCCGCCGTGCTCGGCCTGCTCACGTTCATGACCACCTGGAACGACTTCCTGTGGCCGTACGCGGTGCTGAACGACCCGGAGAACCCGACGGTGCAGCTGTCGCTGCGGGCCCTCTCCGACGGGTACTACCAGGACATGTCGCAGGTGTTCACCGGCACGGCCATCGCCACGCTGCCGCTGCTGCTGGTGTTCATCGTCTTCGGCCGCCAGATCATCGGCGGCATCATGGAAGGTGCGGTCAAGGCATGAGCAACGTCCGATTCCCGGAGGGCTTCGTCTGGGGCGGGGCCACCGCCGCGTACCAGATCGAGGGCGCCGCCCGCGAGGACGGTCGCGGTCCGTCGATCTGGGACACCTTCAGCCGTACGCCGGGCGCGGTGTTCGCCGGCCACACCGGCGACGTGGCCTGCGACCACTACCACCGGTACGCCGAGGACGTCGCGCTGATGGCCGAGCTGGGGCTGCGGGCGTACCGGTTCTCGGTGTCCTGGCCCCGGGTGCGGCCGGACGGCACCGGCCCGGTCGAGCCGCGCGGGCTCGACTTCTACGACCGGCTGACCGACGCGCTGCTGGACGCCGGCCTCGACCCGATCGTCACGCTCTACCACTGGGACCTGCCGCAGGCGCTGGAGGACCGGGGTGGCTGGACCGTCCGGGAGACCGCCGAGCACTTCGCCGAGTACGCGCTCGCCGTGCACGGCCGCCTCGGCGACCGGGTCCGCACCTGGACCACGCTCAACGAGCCGTGGTGCTCGGCCTACCTCGGGTACGGCTCCGGGGTGCACGCGCCGGGGCGGCGGAACGCCGGTGACGCGTTCCGGGCCGTACACCATCTGCTGCTCGGCCACGGCCTGGCGGCGCGGGCGCTGCGCGCGGCCGGCGTGGAGACGCTGGGGATCACGCTCAACCTGGCCGACGTGCAGCCGGCGGACGCCGCGAGCGCCGCTGACGCCGAGGCGGTACGGCTGGTCGACGGCCTGCACAACCGGATCTTCCTGGACCCGCTCACCGGCGGCGGCTACCCGGCGGACGTGCTGGCCCACGTCAACCGGATCGTCGCGCCGGACTTCATCAGGGACGGGGACGAGAAGCTGATCGCCGCGCCGCTGGACCTGCTCGGCCTGAACTACTACGCGCCCACCTACGTGGCCGGGCGGGCGGGCGGCGCGGGCGGGGACGCGTACCCGGGCACCGCCGGGACCGTCGAGTTCCTGCCGCCGGCCGGGCCGCTCACCGACATGGGCTGGTCGATCGAGCCGGCCGGGCTGACCCGGCTGCTGGAACGGGTGGCCGCCGACCACCCCGGGCTGCCCCTGATGATCACCGAGAACGGCGGGGCGTTTCCGGACACCGACCTCGACGAGCAGGGCGGGGTGGCGGACACCGACCGGGTCGCCTACCTCGACGGGCACCTGCGCGCCGCGCACGAAGCCATCGCCCGCGGCGTGGACCTGCGCGGTTATCTCGTATGGTCGGTGCTGGACAACTTCGAATGGGCCGAGGGTTACCGGAAGCGATTCGGGATCGTCCACGTCGACTACCTGACCCAGCGGCGCACACCAAAGCACAGCGCCCGCTGGTACCAGGAGGTGATCGCCCGGAACGGGCTGTGACGAGGTGGTGGTTACGGGGATGACGACGGCACAGCGACCGACCCTGGAGGCGGTGGCCCGGCTGGCCGGCGTGTCCCGGGCCACCGTCTCCCGGGTGGTGAACGGCTCGACCACTGTGGCCGAGCCGATCCGGCAGGCGGTACGCCGGGCGGTCGAGGAACTCGGGTACGTCCCGAACCTCGCCGCCCGCAGCCTGGTCACCCAGCGGACCGACTCGGTGGCGCTGGTGCTGCCCGAGGCGGCCACCCGGGTCTTCTCCGACGACCAGGTGTTCCCGGGCATCATCAGGGGCGCGGCGCAGGAGCTGGAGGCGGCGGACAAGCAGCTCGTGCTGATGCTCGCCGGCTCACCGGCCGGACACGAACGGGTCGAGCGGTACACCACCGGGCGGCACGTCGACGGGGTGCTGTTCGCCTCGCTGCACGGCGAGGACCCGCTGCCCGGCCGGCTGGCCCGCCTCGGCATCCCGGTGGTGTGCAGCGGACGGCCGCTGGACGGCGCCGACGTGCCGTACGTGGACGTCGACCACGAAGGCGGCGTGAGCACGGCGGTCCAGCACCTGATCGCGAGCGGACGCCGTCGGATCGCCACCATCGCCGGGCCGCAGGACATGGTCGCCGGAATCGAGCGGCTGATCGGCTACCGCAGCGCGATCACCGAGGCCGGGCTGCCGGAGCTGGTCGCGTACGGCGACTTCACCCGGGAGTCGGGCACCGCCGCGATGCGCGAGCTGCTCGCCGCCGACCCGGAACTGGACGCCGTGTTCGCCGCCTCCGACCTGATGGCGCACGCCGCCCTGCGGACGCTGCGGGAGGCCGGGCGGCGGGTGCCCGAGGACGTGGCGGTGATCGGGTTCGACGACATCGAGACGGCCGCGTACACCGAGCCGCCGCTGACCACCGTGCGGCAGCCGATAGTGGAGCTGGGCCGGTCGATGACCCGGCAGTTGCTGCGTATCGCCGCGGGCGAGGAGGTCGAGCAGGCGCTGGTGCTGCCCACCGAGCTGGTGCTGCGCGAGTCCGCGTAAGGAAGGGCCCCCTCTTAACGCCTCAGGTAGAGGAGGGGGCCCTTCTTAACAGCCCGCCCCGCGTTAACCGGTCGCGGCGCGGGTGGCGGCGGGTCTAGGGTCCGCCGGATGAACGCAGCCGAGATCCGTCCCCCCCGCCCCCACCACC
>NZ_JAGPXV010000576.1:0-3829 GCF_018070405.1 Micromonospora sp. D75 | reverse complement strand
GACGACCCGGACCGCCCCGGCTGAATCCCTCTACCCGGGCCGAAGGGGGCAGACTGCATCCGATGGACGACCTGACGGCACGGTGGCGGGAGACGGCGCGGGCGGCGGGCGCGACCGATCCGGCGGCTGTCGACCGGGCCGGCGCCCGGCTGCTGGCGGGCTGGCGGGAGCCGCACCGGCGCTACCACGACGAGGCGCACCTGCGGGCGGTGCTCGACGTGGTCGACGCGTACGCCGGGCTGGCCCGCGACCCCGACCTGGTCCGGCTCGCGGCGTGGTGCCACGACGCGGTCTACGACCCGCGCGCGGCGGGTGACGCCAACGAGCGGGCCAGCGCCGACCTCGGCGGCGAGCTGCTGGCCGCCGCCGGGCTCCCGGCCGCGACGGTGACCGGGGTACGCCGCCTGGTGCTGCTCACCGCCGGTCACGCGGTCGGGCCGGACGACCCGGACGGCGCGCTGCTCTGCGACGCGGACCTGGCGGTGCTGGCGGCCCCGGCGGAGCGCTACGACAGGTACGCCGCCGCGATCCGCGCCGAGTACGCGCACGTGCCCGACCCGGACTTCCGCGCCGGCCGGTCGGCGGCGCTGCGGCACCTGCTCGCGCTGCCGGCGCTGTACCGGCTACCCGAGCCGCACGCCCGCTGGGAGTCCCGCGCCCGGGCCAACCTGTCCCGGGAGCTGGCCGCGCTGGCCTGAGAAGCGGTGCTTCGGACGGCGCAGGCCGGTGTCCCGCAGCAGCCGGACGATCTCCCGCGAGGGCACGACAGTCGCGCCCAGCCACACCGCCGCCCGGAACCGTTCGGCGGGCACGTCGTAGTGGTCCCGGTCGAAGCCGCGCCGGGGCGCGCCGAGCATCTCCGCGAACGCGTGCAGCTCGGCGTACGAGACGTCGCTGATCAGGTGCGACCAGAGCCGGCCGCGCCAGGGCACGGCGGGCGGGTCCAGGTAGAGCACGGCAACATACGGTACGCCGGTAGCCTTCCCGGCATGGCCGCCCATCCCCTCCTCGACGACCTGCGGGGCGCGCTCGGCGACGCCGCCGTGCTGACCGACCCGGACCTGCTGGCCGGGCACGCCCGCGACGAGGCCGACCTGTGCGACTCGGGCGTCCCGCTGGTGGTGGTCCGGCCCCGTGACACCGAGGGCGTGGTGGCGGTGGTCCGGGCGGCGGGGCGGCACGGCGTACCGGTGGTGCCGCAGGGCGCGCGGACCGGGCTGGCCGGCGCGGCGAACGCGGTGGACGGCGCGGTGGTGGTGAGCACCGTGGCGATGAACCGGGTCCGCGAGATCGACCCGGTCGGCCGGATCGCCGTGGTGCAGCCCGGCGTGGTCAACGCGGCGCTCGCCCGCGCGGTGCGGGAGCACGGCCTCTGGTATCCGCCGGATCCCGGCTCGTGGGAGTCGTCCACGGTCGGCGGCAACGTGGCCACCAACGCCGGTGGCATGTGCTGCGTGAAGTACGGCGTGACCGGCGAGTACGTGCTGGGCCTGGAGGTGGTGCTCGCCTCCGGCGAGGTGCTGCGCACCGGGCGGCGTACCGCGAAGGGGGTCGCCGGGTACGACCTGACCCGGCTCTTCGTCGGTTCGGAGGGCACGCTCGGCGTGATCACCGAGGTGACAGTGGCGTTGCGTCCGGCCCCGGAGCAGTCACTGACACTGGTCGCGGTCTTCCCCACGGTGGCCACGGCCGGTGGCGCGGTCGCCGGGATCGCCGGGCGGGGACTCACCCCGAGCCTGCTGGAACTGCTGGACCGGACCCATCTGCGGGCGATCGAGGCGTACCGGCCGATGGGTCTGCGCACCGATGCCGAGGCGCTGCTGCTGGCAGCGGTGGACACCGGCGCCCGGGCCGCCGACGACCTGGCCCGGCTGGCCGAGGTGTGCACGGCGGCGGGCGCCGACGAGGTCTACGCGGCCGGCGACGCGACCGAGGCGGCGGCGCTGCTGCAGGCCCGGCGGCTGGCCCACCCGGCGATGGAGCGGTTCGCGGCGCAGACCTACCCCGGCGGCAACGGTGGCCTGGTCATCGACGACGTGGCGGTGCCGCGCGCCCGGCTGGCGGAACTGCTGGACGGGGTGGCCCGGATCGCCGAGGCGTGCCGGGTGCCGATCGGCGTGGTCGGTCACGCGGGCGACGGCAACATGCACCCGAACATCGTGGTCGACCGGGCCGACCCGGACAGCCTGGCCCGGGGGCGGCGGGCCTTCGACGAGATCATGGCGCTCGGGCTGGAGCTGGGCGGCACCTGCACCGGGGAGCACGGCGTGGGGCTGCTCAAGCGGGACTGGCTGGCCCGCGAGATCGGCCCGGTGGGCGTACGGGTGCACCAGGCGATCAAGGCGGCGCTGGACCCGGCCGGGTTGTTCAACCCCGGCAAGGTGTTCTAACCCTTGTCCTCGGCGGGCGTGGCCTGGGTGACGAGCAGCAGCACGTCGTAGGCCACCTTCGGCTTCGGCTCGCCCGGGCAGTCCTGGATGGTGACGGTCAGGCCGGGCGGGACGAGCAACGTCGAGGTCAGCACGCCGATGCAGCCCTGCTTGTAGCCGCGGGCCTCGTCGGTCTCCTTCGCCAGCGCCGGGTCGGCGAGCATCCGCTGGAGCCGCCGGCTCTGCTCGGGGCTCAGCGTGCCGGTGGCGTCCACGCCGTCACCGGCGCAGTCGCGGCACTGCCAGCGGCCGGACGGGTCCACGTCGAGGTGGCGGATCGGGCCCTCGTCGCCGAGCTTCTGCACCAGGGAGACGCGCTTGCCGGCCGGGGTGGGGCTGGCTGTTCCCGCTGTTCCGGGCGCGGTGGCGCCTTCGGCCCGGCCGAAGGCGCATCCGGTCAGAGCGGTCGCCAGCAGGACGGCAGCGGACAGGGCGGGGACGCGCGACGACCATGATGGGCGGACCACGCGGGGAAACCTACACTTCCGTAGGTAGCGCGCACTAGCGGCCGAGCGGCCCGGGGTGGGGATCCCCTACCTGGGGGAGGCCGGAAGTTCAACGCCCGGGCCGTCGGTCCCTCGGTCTGCTGCGAAACCACGCACATCGGGCGCGCCGAGGCGGGCCGCGTCGGCGGCGATGTCGTCCGTCATGAGCTGCGACTCCCGCTCGGCCAGCACCCGCGCCCGGTAGTGGGCCACCTCCCGGTCCCGGGTCGCCGCGTCCCAGCCGAGCACCGCGCCCATCAGCTCCGCGGCGTGCTCCGCCGACTCCAGGCCGCGGTGGCTGGTCTCGATCGAGATCCGGGTACGCCGGGTGAGCACGTCCTCCAGGTGCAGCGCGCCCTCGGCGCGGGCGGCGTACGTCACCTCGGCGGCCAGGTATTCCGGTGCGCCGGCCAGCGGCGAGCCGAGCAGCGGATCGGCGTCGACCAGCGCGAGCAGGTCCAGCGTGAGGTTGCCGTACCGCTCCAGCAGGTGCTCGACCACACCGACCGCGACTCCGTGCCGGCGGGCCAGGTCGGCCCGGTCCCGCCACAGGGCCGCGTAGCCGTCGGCGCCCAGCAGCGGCAGGTCGGCGGTACGCGAGGGGCGGGTCCGGCCGAGCCGGTGCATCGCGCGGTCGACCACGTCCGAGGCCATCACCCGGTAGGTGGTGTACTTGCCGCCGGCCACCAGCAGCAGGCCGAGCATCGGCTCCACCACGGCGTGCTCGCGGGACAGCTTCGAGGTGGAGTCCGCCTCGCCGGCCAGCAGCGGGCGCAGCCCGGCGTAGACGCCCTCGATGTCGGCGGTGGTCAGCGGCCGGTCCAGCACCGTGTTGACCGGGGAGTGCCGGGATTCGATGTCGCTGGCGGTCGCGGCCGGGGGGGACCTGTCGAGTTGCCAGTCCGTGTCGGTGGT
>NZ_JAGPXV010000575.1:0-3848 GCF_018070405.1 Micromonospora sp. D75 | reverse complement strand
CCTGGGCGAGGGTACGGCCGTCGGCGGTCAACGCGTCGCGGACGGCGGCGACCCGGCGCAGCCACTGCGGCGCGGGCCGGCCGCTGCGGAACCACTCCAGCCAGGTCGGCCCGAGTCCGCGTACGTCGTCGCGGGGCAGCGTCGACTCCGGCGTGTACTTGCCGGTGAGCAGCCCCATCCCGAGCGGTCCCCGGGCCAGGCTGGCCAGGTCGTGCTTGTCGCAGGCGTCGAGCATGGCCGGGGCGTCGCGGAGCACCGACAGCGCGTGCTGCACGGCGGCGGCGCCCCGGGCGACCTGGGCGAACGCGGCGGCCCGGTCGGCCCGGTCGGTACTCCAGCCGTACGCCCGGATCAGGCCGTCGTCCATCAGGTCGTCGAGCGTGCCGATGAGCGCCTCGGCCCGGGGCAGCGGCAGGTCACCGAGGTGCAGCTGGTAGAGGTCGATGTGGTCGGTGCCCAGCCGGCGCAGCGAGTCGGTCACCGCCCGGCGCAGGTAGTGCGGCGAGGCGTTCTCCCCGGTGGCCTGCCGGGCGCTCTCGTCGAACGTGTAGCCGAACTTCGTGGCGATCACGGCCTCGCCGCGCCGCCCGGCGAGCGCCCGGCCGAGCACCCGCTCGCCGTGCCCGGCGCCGTACGTGTCGGCGGTGTCGAACAGCGTGACACCGAGGTCGAGCGCGCGGCGGATCGCGCGTACCGACTCGTCGTCGTCGACCTGGCCCCAGCCCAGCGGGCGGGCGCCCTCGGCCCAGGGGCCGCCGATGGCCCAGCACCCCATACCGAGGGCGCTCACCTCGATGCCGCTGCGCCCCAACTGTCGCTTGTCGACTGCCACCGCCGCATCCTGTCATCTTCCCGGCGATCGCGGGCCGGTTCGTAGCCGAAGAGTCCGGGCGCGGTCACGCCGCGTGACGCCAGGCGGTGGACGTTTCGCGGTGAAGCGGTATACCTCAGAGTCATAAAATATGCCTCTGAGGTATATCGGTCCGAGGTCATCCCTCCCGATCCGGCTCTGCGGAGGAACGCCGCCGCCCGGCGAGCCGTCAGCGCGCGTAGGCCAGCAGCACCGGCTCGTCCTGGCCCGGCCAGGAGCCGGTGAGCCCGCCGGAGCCCGGCACCTCGGCCGGTACGGGCCGCCGGACCACCGCAAGCTCGACGTCCCCCACCCGGACCACCGTCACGCCGCCGTCACCCGAGCCGGTCGAAACCGAACCAGCCGACACCGAACCAGCCGAAGCCGGACCGGTCGGCACCGGGCGGCCGGTCCGGCTCCCGGTCAGCGTCATGCTCGCCGGACGCATCTCACGCTTGCCGTCGACCTCGAAATACTCCTCGGCCTGCCCGGCGTCGGCGAGCACTGCGGCAGCAAGCAGCGGCGGGTACACCGGGTCGCCGCAGGCGTCGTACACCCAGCGGCGGCCGAGCACCGAGTGCTCGACGAGACCCACGAAGAAGTCGTCCGCCCCGGCCAGCGGCGCGCCCCGGTAGGTCAGCGGCACCTGGAGCACCGGGCCGTCACCGGCGCGCACGAGCAGCGTCTCGACGCCCACCTCACCGGCCGGATCGTCGAACCGGTACGCCGCGACCCGGGTGACCTCCGCGCCCGCCTCCCCGGCGAACCAGGACCGGCCGGGCAGCCAGGGTACGAGCAGCTCCAGTTTCGAGGGGCGCAGTTCCGCGCGGTGCAGGAGAGCCATGCGCAAGATCGTACTGTCGGAACGGGCCAGCGTCAGGCCGCCGCCCACGCCTTGGCGAGCAGCTCGCGGGTGTCGGCGAGCAGTTGCGGCAGCACCTTCGTCCGGCCGATCACCGGCATGAAGTTGGCGTCGCCGCCCCAGCGCGGCACCACGTGCTGGTGCAGGTGCGCGGCGATGCCCGCGCCCGCCACGCCACCCTGGTTCATGCCCAGGTTGAAGCCGTGCGCGCTGGAGACGTGCCGGACCACCCGCATGGCGGCCTTGGTGAACGCGGCCAGCTCGACCGTCTCCGGCTCGTCCAGCTCCGTGTAGTCGGCCACGTGCCGGTAGGGGCAGACCAGCAGGTGCCCGGGGTTGTACGGGTAGAGGTTGAGCACCGCGAAGACGTGCTCGCCCCGGGCCACCACCAGGGACTCCTCGGCCGGCAGCCCGGGCGCGAGGCAGAACGGGCAGCCGGCCGGCTTCTCGTACCCGCCCTCGGGCCGGTCCTCGCCGGAGATGTAGGTCATCCGGTGCGGCGTCCAGAGCCGGTCCAGCCCGTCCGCCAGACCGTTGTCGCCGCCGTACCCGGTGTCCCGCTCCGCCCCTGTCACACCGGCGATCCTACGATCCGGCCCGCTCGGCGGCAGGACCGGCGTTGGTGCGCGACTCCACCACCTCGCGCACGTGCGCGACCGCCTCGTCGATCGGCACGCCGTTGCGCTGCGAGCCGTCCCGGTAGCGGAACGAGACGGTGCCGGCGGCCACGTCGTCGTCCCCGGCGATCACCATGAACGGGATCTTCTGCTGCTGCGCGTTGCGGATCTTCTTCTGCATCCGGTCGTCGCCCAGGTCCACCTCGGCCCGGATGCCGTGCCGGCGCAGCGTCGCGGCGAAGTCGACCAGGTAGTCGCCGTGCTCCTCGCGGATCGGGATGCCGACCACCTGCACCGGCGCCAGCCAGGCCGGGAACGCGCCCGCGTAGTGCTCGGTGAGCACGCCGATGAACCGCTCGATCGACCCGAACTTGGCGCAGTGGATCATCACCGGCTGCTGCCGGGTGCCGTCGGCCGCCTGGTACTCCAGCCCGAAGCCCTTCGGCTGGTTGAAGTCGTATTGAATCGTCGACATCTGCCAGGTCCGGCCGATCGCGTCCTTGGCCTGCACGGAGATCTTCGGGCCGTAGAACGCCGCGCCGCCCGGGTCCGGCACCAGCTCCAGCCCGGTCTCCAGCGCGCACTGCTCCAGCACGGCGGTGGCGGTCGCCCAGTCCTCGTCGGACCCGACGAACTTGTCCGGCTTCGAGTCGTCGCGGGTCGACAGCTCCAGGTAGAAGTCGTCGATGCCGAAATCGCGCAGCAGGCTGAGCACGAAGCCGAGCAGGTGCTTGATCTCCGACGGCGCCTGCTCGCGGGTGCAGTAGGAGTGCGAGTCGTCCTGGGTGAATCCGCGCACCCGGGTCAGGCCGTGGATGACGCCCGACTTCTCGTACCGGTAGACCGTGCCGAACTCGAACAGCCGCAGCGGCAGCTGCCGGTAGGACCGCCCGCGCGACCGGTAGATCAGGTTGTGCATCGGGCAGTTCATGGCCTTGAGGTAGTAGTCGCTGCCCTCCATCTCCATCGGCGGGAACATCGTGTCCTTGTAGTAGGGCAGGTGTCCCGACGTGTGGAAGAGCCCTTCCTTGGAGATGTGCGGCGTCCCGACGTAGTCGAAGCCCTCCTCGACGTGCCGCGCCCGGACGTAGTCCTCCATCACCCGCTTGAGCACGCCGCCCTTGGGGTGGAAGACCGGCAGACCGGAGCCGATCTCGTCGGGGAAGCTGAACAGGTCGAGGTCCGCCCCGAGCTTGCGGTGGTCGCGGCGGGCGGCCTCCTCCAGGAGCTTCAGGTACGCCTTGAGCTCGTCGCGGGTCGGCCACGCGGTGCCGTACACGCGCTGCAGCTGCGGGTTCTTCTCCGACCCGCGCCAGTACGCGGCGGCCGAGCGCATCAGCTTGAACGCGCCGATCAGCCGGGTGTTCGGCAGGTGCGGGCCGCGGCACAGGTCCGACCAGCAGACCTTGTCCTCGTTCGCGGCGAGGTTGTCGTAGATGGTCAGCTCGCCGCCGCCCACCTCCATCACCTCGGAGGAGTCCAGCCCCTCCCCCTTGACCTCGATCAGCTCCCGCTTGAA
>NZ_JAGPXV010000574.1:0-3852 GCF_018070405.1 Micromonospora sp. D75 | reverse complement strand
TCGCCGCTCGACCAGCCTGGAAACGCCGATCGGACTGGTGTGATCGCTGGGTGCGACGGCATGCTGGTGACGGTGGCAGGTGGGCCCCGGCCGGAGGCGTTTTGGCTCGTCGGGGACCGACCTGGTAGCCTGGCTTTTCGCGCGGCGATGACGCATGCTCGTCGTGCGCGAAAGCAGACCAACCCGAGCTATCAAGACGAGGCTGTCGCGTGGCGAACATCAAGTCCCAGATCAAGCGCAACCGGCAGAACGAGAAGCGCCGGCTGCGTAACAAGTCGGTCAAGTCGTCGCTGAAGACCGCCATCCGGAAGTTCCACGAGGCTGCCGAGGCGGGCGACGCCGAGAAGGCCACCGTGCTGATGCGTGAGGCCACCCGGAAGCTGGACAAGGCTGCCAGCAAGGGTGTCATCCACGCCAACCAGGCGGCCAACCGGAAGTCGGCGATCGCCAAGCGCGTCGCCTCGTTCTCTGCCTGACCGGCACCGCAGATCCCGACCGGAAGCCCCGGGGCCATCGAGCCCACGGGGCTTCCGGCTGTCCCACTCCGATCACGCCGCAGATCTTGGTACGAAACGGCCCCCCGAGGGGCCATCCCGTACCAAGATCTCCGCGCGAAGGCGCGGGGCGCGGCGCGGGGAAGAGGCGCTGCTAGCGCTCGGTCGGGCGGTCGAACGTCGCGTGTTGCGGGTGGTGGTAGCGGACGCCCCGGGAGTCGGCTGGCGTGCCGCCCGGCAACGACCGGACGCTCCGGACCGCGCCGCTCGGCAGCGCGCGGGCGCTCGCGGGCACCCGGGCCCGGCCGACCACCGGCTCCATCTGCCGCCGGAAGCGGTCCCGCTCCTGCTCGGGCACCAGCGCCGCGGTGCGGACGACCATCTCGGCGACCACGTCGTTGAGCTTGACCATCGCGGCCACCGCGACCGGCAGCACCAGCACCGCCCACCAGCTCACCAGTTCGGCGAGCGCGAGCAGCACGGCGAGCGCCATCGCGCCCTCGAAGAACAGGAAGCAGAGCACCCCGCCCGGGTTGACGAAGCGCAGGCCCAGCACCCGGGCGTAGAGCGGGCGGTACCGCTCCTCGTCCGTGGCCACAGTCGACCACGATCGGGTCACCGGGCGCCGCCCTGCCGGGCCGCGGCCACCGAGAACACGGCTCGCTCCAGCGCGTACGCCCGGTCGTCGGCGCCGCCCTTGACCGCCGCGTTGCACTCGGCGGCCACCCGCATCGCCTCGACCAGGCCCTCCGGCGTCCAGCCCCGGGCCCGCACCTGAGCCTTCTCGATCTTCCAGGCCGGCATGCCCAGCGTCTTGGCCAGCTGGAACGGGCTTCCCCGCCCGGCGGCGGCGACCCGGGCCACGGTTCGTACGCCGTCGGCCAGCGCGTCGGCGATCGGCACCGGATCGACGCCGACGTGCAGCGCCCAGCGCAGCGCCTCCAGCGCGCCGGGCACGTCGCCGACCATCGTCGCGTCGGCCACCGTGAAGCCGGTCACCTCGGCCCGCCCCCGGTAGTAGCGGGCCACCGTGTCCGCGCTGATCCGCCCGTCCGTGTCGGCGAGCAGCTGCGAGCAGGCGGCGGCCAGCTCACGCATGTCGTTGCCGACTGCCGCGACCAGGGCGTCGGCCGCGTCCGGCGTGCACTTGCCCCCGTTGCGACGGATCTCGTCCCGCACGAAGGCGGCCCGTTCCCGGTCGCCCTTGAGCTTCATCGCCGGCACCACCGTGGCACCGGCCGCCCGAAGCCCGTCGGCGAACGCCTTGCCCTTGGCCCCGCCCAGGTGCAGCACGACGAGCTGCACGTCCGGGTCGGGGTTCTTCGCGTACGCCAGTAGCGCGGTGGACAGGTCCTTGCGGGCGTCCTGCCCGGAGCGGAGCACCAGCACCCGGCGGCCGCCGAACAGCGACGGGCTGAGCATCTCGGCGATCTCGCCGACGGTGAGCGTGCCGGCCTGGTATTCCCGCACGTCCACGTCGGGGTCCACCTCGCGGGCCCGGGCGACGGCTTCGGTCACCGCTCGCGTGGCGAGCAGCTCCTCGTCGCCGAGGACGAGCACAATAGGAGGCAGGTCGGCGGGGGTCACGTCGCCCATACTCGCACGCCCTCCGACCCGATCGGACCTGGTCATCGAGGACTGTGACGGCACAGCCCGCACTCAGCGCAAATCCAGACATTTGACTTGATCCACCATCTATCCCAACAAGATTCGCCACCTCACCGCTGTCGTACCGGATCGGGGCCGCGCGTCACCACGGCGAGGCCGGCGCCGACGCGCACGGCGGCCAGGTCACCGCCGGTGTCGGTACGCAGCACCCGCGCGCCGCCCCGGGCCAGCCGGTCCAGCAATCCGGCGTTGGGATGCCCGTAGTCGTTGTCGACGCCCACGCACACCAGCGCCACCGCCGGGCGCACCGCGGCGAGGAACTGCGGATCCTGGTACGCCGAGCCGTGGTGGGCCACCTTCAGCACGTCGGCCCGGATCGCGGCGGCCGGCATCGTCTCCAGCATCGCCCGCTGCTCCTCCGTCTCGGCGTCACCGGCGAGCAGGACCCGTACCCCGGCCACGGTGGCGGTCAGGACGAGTGAGTTGTTGTTCGGGTCGGACCGGCTGCCCCGCAGCGGGTACGGCGGCCCCACCGCGACCAGGTCCACCGCTCCGGCCCGCCAGCGCCAGCCCGCCTGCGCGGCGGCGAGCGGCGCACCGGCCCGGCGGGCCGCCTCGCGTACCTGGGCGGCGCCGTAGGGCGGCTCGGACCAGGACGGACCCACCACCGCGCCCACCCGCCGGCCCCGGAACACCCCGGCCACGCCGCCGACGTGGTCGACGTGGAAGTGACTGACCACCAGCAGCGACACCTCACGTACGCGCAGGCGGCGCAGGCAGGCGTCCACGCCGGACGGGTCCGGTCCGGCGTCGACCACCACGGCCCGGCCGGCCGCCACCGGCAGCACCACGGCGTCCCCCTGTCCCACCGCGCACGCCACCACCACCCAGCCGCGCGGCGGCCAGCCGGAGGCAAGCAACCGGATCGGCGCCGCGCCGAGCACCACCGCCATCACCACGACCGCGACCAGCCGCCGCGCCCGGCGTCGGCGGAAGGCGAGCAGCAGCGCCACGCTCACCCCCGCCAGCAGCAGGGCCCCGGCCACCCCGCCCACCCAGGGCAGGTTCCCGGCCGGCAGGTCCGCCCCGTGCGCGGCCACCGCCACCAGCCAGCGCGCCGGCCAACTCGCCAGCCAGGCCAGGAACTCCGCGCCGCCCGGCCACACCGGCGACAGCACCGCCGCCAGCACACCGAGCACAGTGGCGGGCGCGACGGCCGGCACCGCCAACAGGTTCGCCGGCACCGCCACCAGGCTCACCGTCGCGGACAGTCCGGCGATCACCGGGCCGCAGGCGAGCTGCGCGGCGGCCGGCACGGCGAGCGCCTCGGCCAGCCCGGGCGGTACGCCCCGGCGGCGCAGCGCGTCCCGCCACCCCGGCGCGAGCAGCAGCAGTCCCCCGGTGGCGCAGACCGACAACGCGAACCCCGGGTCGCCCGCGAGGTCCGGGTCGTACAGGATCAGCCCGGTGACCGCCGCGGCGAGCGCGGGCAGCGCCGACCGGGACCGCCCGGCGGCCAGCGCGGCGAGCCCGATCGCACCCATCGCGGCGGCGCGCACCACGCTCGGCGAGGGCCGTACCAGGATGACGAACCCGACCAGGGCGAGCACACACAGCGTGGCGGCGGTACGCGGACCGGCGCGCGCCCAGCGGGCCAGCAGCAGCACCGCGCCGACCACTATCGCCACGTTGGAGCCGGACACCGCGTTGAGGTGCGTCATCCCGGTGGCCCGGAAGTCCTCCTCCACCT
>NZ_JAGPXV010000573.1:0-3856 GCF_018070405.1 Micromonospora sp. D75 | reverse complement strand
GCGCCGTGATGATGCCCCAAACGGTGAGCTCCATGGTCGCCCTCCTCCTTAAGATCCGGTCACACGTTTTTGTGTGGTTACTGTCGTGATCGCTAAGTTCCCGACCGCCCGGAAATCCAAACCGACTCCGATGACGAATTGTTCAGACGTACCCTGACCTGCTACTTCTCCCCGAAACCGGGCGCGGCGGGCGGGCCCGGCACACCGACGGTGTTCAATGCGCCGATACGCCGACGGGTGCCCGGCCGATGCGGCCGGGCACCCGTCGAGGCGCGTGATGCGTCGATCAGTAACGCGAGACGCTGCTGCGGCGGCCGACGCCGGCCACCAGGGCCACACCGATGGCGGCGAGCACGACCTGCACGGCCAGCTCGGCCCAGTCGATGCCGGCGGTCTGCGTGGCGATGCCGAGCGCGCGGGCCAGGACGGTGCCCAGCAGCGCCGCGCCGACGCCGATCACCATGTGCAGCCAGATCGGCATGTTCTGCCGGCCCGGCACGACCAGCCGGCCCAGCGCGCCGACGATCAGACCCACGACCAGCGCGGTGATGATGCCCCAGACGGTGAACTCCACGGTCGTCCTCCTAAAGCGATTTCGCACGTTCTGTGCGGTTGCTGTCGTGACCGCTAAGTGCCCGACGCATCGAAAACCGAAACCGGCCGCATCGACCGCCACCCTCCCGGCTGACGCGAACCCGCAGGTGGGAGCGCTGCCACCGGCTGAAAATCTCCTGGGTACGCGAACGGCCGGCGCCCCTGCGAGGGGACGCCGGCCGCTGCGCGGAGCCGGACCGCTACTTCTTGCCGGCGGGCTTGCCGTCACCGGAGTCGGACGAGAGCGCCGCGATGAACGCCTCCTGGGGGACCTCCACCCGGCCCACCATCTTCATCCGCTTCTTGCCCTCCTTCTGCTTCTCCAGCAGCTTGCTCTTGCGGCTGATGTCACCGCCGTAGCACTTGGCGAGCACGTCCTTGCGGATCGCGCGGATGGTCTCCCGGGCGATCACCCGGCTCCCGATCGCCGCCTGGATCGGCACCTCGAACTGCTGGCGCGGGATCAGCGAACGCAGCTTCGCCGCGATCGTCGTGCCGTACGTGTACGCCTTGTCCTTGTGCACGATCGCGCTGAACGCGTCGACCGGCTCGCCGTGCAGCAGGATGTCCACCTTCACCAGGTCCGACGCCTGCTCGCCGGAGGGCTCGTAGTCCAGTGAGGCGTAACCCTTGGTACGGCTCTTGAGCTGGTCGAAGAAGTCGAAGATGATCTCGGCCAGCGGCAGCGTGTAGCGCAGCTCCACCCGGTCGGCGGAGAGGTAGTCCATGCCGAGCAGGCTGCCCCGGCGGCCCTGGCACAACTCCATCACCGCGCCGACGTAGTCGTTCGGGGTCAGCACCGTCGCCCGCACCGTCGGCTCGTACACCTCCGCGATCTTGCCGGTCGGGTACTCGCTCGGGTTGGTGACCACGATCTCCTCGCCGTCCTCCTGGATGGCCCGGTAGACCACGTTCGGGGCGGTGGAGATCAGGTCGAGGTTGAACTCCCGCTCCAGCCGCTCCCGGATGATCTCCAGGTGCAGCAGGCCGAGGAAGCCGCAGCGGAAGCCGAAGCCCAGCGCGCCGGAGGTCTCCGGCTCATAGACCAGCGCGGCGTCGTTGAGCTTGAGCTTGTCCAGCGCCTCGCGCAGGTTCGGGTAGTCCGAGCCGTCGATCGGGTAGAGCCCCGAGTAGACCATCGGCTTCGGGTCCTTGTAACCGCCGAGCGCCTCCTTGGCCGGGTTGTTGTTGATGGTGACCGTGTCACCGACCCGGGACTGGCGCACGTCCTTCACGCCGGTGATCAGGTAGCCCACCTCGCCGACGCCGAGCGCGTCGGCCTTGACCATCTCCGGCGAGATGACACCGATCTCCAGCAGCTCGTGGACCGCGCCGGTGGACATCATCTTGATCCGGTCCCGGGCCGAGATCCGGCCGTCGATCACCCGGACGTACGTGACCACGCCCCGGTAGACGTCGTACACCGAGTCGAAGATCATCGCGCGGGCCGGGGCCTCGGCGTCACCCACCGGCGGCACGAACTGCCGGACGATCTCGTCCAGCAGGTACGGCACGCCCTCGCCGGTCTTGCCGGAGACCTTGATGCAGTCCGCCGGGTCGCCGCCGATCAGGTGCGCCAGCTCCTCGGCGTACTTCTCCGGCTGGGCGGCCGGCAGGTCGATCTTGTTGAGCACCGGGATGATGTGCAGGTCGTTCTCGAGCGCCAGGTAGAGGTTGGCGAGCGTCTGCGCCTCGATGCCCTGCGCGGCGTCGACGAGCAGGATCGCACCCTCGCAGGCAGCCAGCGAACGGGACACCTCGTAGGTGAAGTCCACGTGGCCCGGAGTGTCGATCATGTTGAGCACGGCCGTCTCACCGGCCCGGTCGCCCTCGCGGATCGTCCACGGCATCCGCACGGCCTGGCTCTTGATGGTGATGCCGCGCTCGCGCTCAATGTCCATCCGGTCCAGGTACTGCGCGCGCATCTGCCGTGGGTCGACCACACCGGTGAGCTGCAACATCCGGTCGGCCAGGGTCGACTTCCCGTGGTCGATGTGGGCGATGATGCAGAAGTTCCGGATGCGCGCCGGGTCGGTGGCACCAGGAGCGTTCGCGCCGGGATCGAGCGTCGGTGGCACAGCGGTCCGTTCTGGTCGGCTGACGTGAGCGGGCCGGCGCGCCGCCGGCCCCCTCCATGGTCCCACGTCGCCCCGGGAGCGCCCGGACTCCCCCTTTACTCCACTGCTATTCCACGGGTGGCTCCACGAAGAGGGTGGCCAGCCTCGGCAGCCGACGCCGGGCCTCCTCCTCGTCGTCGAAGTCCCAGAAGTCGTTCAGGTCGGGCACCGGCACCGGGTCAGGCTCGGCCGGCAGGTCGCTCGCGGTGGCCTTCCGGTACGCGTCCCACGGCACCGCCAGCATGTCCTCGCACTCGAACTCCTCGCCGCTGAGCGCCGCCGCCCGCACCTGCGGCAACTCGGCGAGCGAGTCCGGGTCGCCGACCGCCTTGGCGAACACCGCCCGGCCCTGGGTCATCAGCCAGCCCCGGAAATACTCGAAGCCGTCGTCCGAGGCGCCGCCGTTGATCAGGTACGCCGCGCCCCAGAGATCCACCCGGTAGGAGGCGGCGAGCACCCGCCGCTGGTGGTGGGCGTACCCGACGATCTCCTCCGGGTCGCGCTCGGCCAGCAGCGCGACCGCCCGGGCGGCGACCGCGTCGGGCTCTCCCCCGGCCCCGGCGCGGGCGTCGTCGATCAGCTGCCAGAACTCGTCGGTCCTCATGGCAGGCAGTCTGGCAGAGCCCTCCGACGCGCCGGTTCGCCGCGCGCCACCGGTGCAGCGGGCGGCGCGGCCCACGTGCGGCAGCATGGTGCGGTGCGTGCGATCTCACTCCCGCCCGTCGCGTACGGGTCGACGGCCGTGCGGCCGGGCTGGGCCGACCTGCCGGCCGGGCTGCGGAACGCGCTGGCCGCCCGGCTCGGCGGCCCACCGGCGGCGGTACGGGTGGCCGCCGGCGGGTTCACCAGCGGATTCGCCGCCGTGCTGACCGGCCCAGACGGTGAGCGCGTGTTCGTCAAGGCGGCGGCGCTGCACGGGCAACGGCACCTGGTCGACTGGTACGCCCACGAGGCGGCGATCCTGGCCCGGCTCCCGGCCGGCCTGCCGGTGCCCCGGCCGCGCTGGGCGCTCACCGAGTCCGGCTGGTACGCGCTGGCGCTCGACGCGATCGACGGGCACACCCCCGCGCTGCCCTGGGCGCCGGCCGAGCTGCACGCCGCCCTCGCCACGTACGCAGAGGAGGCGGCCGCCCGCCCCGCCCCGC
>NZ_JAGPXV010000572.1:0-3864 GCF_018070405.1 Micromonospora sp. D75 | reverse complement strand
CCGTGTGGTGCGGCCACTCCCCCTCGACCACGCGCGGGCTGGTGTCGGCGGCGAGCAGCCGACCGCCGTAGCGGGCCAGCACCGGCGGGAAGGCGGCGGCATACCTGTCGTAGCGCGCCCGGTCGTGGATGGTGAGCTGCGCGAGGGCGTAGACGGTCACCGGCTCAGGCTACCGACCGCCCGAGCGCTCCGGCCTCGTCCGTCGGGCCGGATCCGCCGCCTCCGCGAGCCGGGTCGACTGTCCGGTGTGCTCTAGCCATTATGGCTCTGACCTGCGAATACTGGTAGCAGGTCCGGGCGGCGTGGGGGAAAGAGGTGGGGCACGATGATCGAGCAGGAGACCCAGCCGGAGGCCATACCCGAGCCCCGGAACACGCCGGAGGGCGGGCCGTCCCGGCCCGTCACGCCGGTTCCCGGCGCGGTGTGGCAGGTCCGCGTACGGACCAAACTCGACGACCTGTACCAGCAGCTCGCGGTGCTGTCCGCGCGCGACCCCGATCGGGCCGAGGCGCTGCGCGCGCAGCTGTCCCGGGTGGAGGTGGTGCTCGGACGCAGCGGCGTGGTCGAGTGGTTGCGCGGCGGCAACCTGGAGTACGCGTGGCAGACCATCCACTCGGTGGAGCGGGCCATGGTGGGGTTGCGCAGCCCGGACGAGCTGGCCGGGCTGCTGCCGGCGTACCGCAGCGCGGCGGCACAGGTGCTGCCGGCCGACGACAAGGTGCTCAGCGACCTCGACACCGCGACCGGCGGGGTGCCCGTGGAGTTGCTGCGCGCCCGGGTGCAGGCGCTGCTGCTGCGCTTCCACTCCGCGTCCGACGAGTTCCACGAGTCGGCGCGGCGGCTGCGCAACCGGATGCTGGGGCTGTCGGTGTTCGCGCTGGTGGCGGAGATCCTCGTGGTGCTGGTGCAGTGGCTCAGCCACGACGTCCGGCTGCTGGAGGCACCGACCGACGCCGGTGGCGTACCGGCCTGGCGGCTGCTGTTCTTCGTGCTGATCGCCGGGGCGCTCGGCGCGTTCCTCAGCGCGCTGCCGTCGATGATCACGTCCCGGTCCGGCGGGCTGCCCTACAAGCTGCCGTTCCAGCAGGGGCTGCTCAAGCTCGCGGTCGGCCCGCTGGTGGCGGTGGTCGGCATCATGCTGGTCATCGGCGGCCTGGTGGAGACCAGTGTGAGCAGCACCGCCGCGCTGCTGGGCCTGGCCATCGTGTTCGGCGCCGGGCAGCAGGCGGTCACCGCGTTCGCCGACCGGCGGGCGGCCGAACTGCTCGGCCCGGCGGCCAAGAGCTGATCGGGCGCGGGTCACCGGCGGCCCTGGGTAGCCTGATCCCATGATCTTCATTACCGCCAAGTTCCGGGTCCGCCCCGAAGACGCCGACAACTGGCCGCGGATCGCCGCCGACTTCACCGCCGCGACCCGGGCCGAGCCCGGCTGCCTGTGGTTCGACTGGTCCCGCAGCCTGGACGACCCGACCGAGTACGTGCTGGTCGAGGCGTTCCGCGACGACGAGGCGGGCGCGGCGCACGTGCAGTCGGAGCACTTCCGCGAAGCCCAGCGCACGCTGCCGCCGCACCTGGCCGAGACGCCCCGGATCGTCAACGTGACGGTGCCGCAGCAGGACTGGTCACGCCTGGGCGAGATGGCCGTACCCGGCGACGCCTGACCGGACGGCGCAACTGCGCGCGGGCGGCGCGGCGGGCCGCCCGCGCGGCCGGTCAGGGGATGGTCAGGCCGTAGGCGGCGAGGATCTCCAGGATCGGCTGGTAGTAGCTGGTGCCACCGCTCGTGCAGTTGCCACTGCCGCCGGACAGCACGCCGAGGACGACGCCGGTCGCGGCCACGTAGAGCGGGCCGCCGCTGTCCCCCGGCTCGGCGCAGATGTTCGTGCGGATCAGCCCGGTGACGCTGCCCTCGGCGTAGTTGACTGTGGCGTTCAACCCGGTGACGGTGCCGCACCGTACGCCGGTGGTGGCGCCGCTGCGGCAGACCGCCTGCCCGACGTACGCGCTGCCGGCGGCGGTTACGGTGACCTGCCCCGGGTAGGTGTGGATCGCGCTCGGGTGGGCGGCGGTTCCGGTGTAGCGGACCACGCCGTAGTCGTTGCCGGGGAAGCTGCTGCCGGTCCGGCTGCCCAGCACCGTCGTGCGGGCGCTGTCGGCGTACCAGGTGGCGGCGAGGCGCGTGCAGTGTCCGGCGGTGACGAAGTACCAGGTGGCGCCGCTGCGCACGTTCGCGCCCAGTGAACAGCGCCCGCCGCCGCCGTAGATCGCCTGACCGGCGGCGATGAGCGTACGCAGCCGCCCGGGTTCGTGGCGCAGCACCGCGCCGGCCCGGGCCGCGGTCCGGCGCAGCGCGGCCAGCTCGCTGCCGCGTACCGTGTCGTCGGCGGTGACCGTGAGCCGGCCGGTGGCCGGGTCGTGCTCCCAGGCGGTGCCGGGCGTGCGGATCCCGGCGAGCGCGGCGGGCCCGGCCGGTGGAGTGGCGACGCCGGCCCGGGCGACCGCCGGAGCGCCGGTCAGCAGGACGGCGAGGACGAGTACGACGAGCGCTGGTCGGCGCATCCTCCGGGACCTCCTCCATCGTCTACGGTCGATTGGCACAGCATCAGCCCGCGGGCGCGATCCACTCAACCGGCAGAACCGGCGATTCCCGAAACTTCCGGAGTCGCGGCGGACGGTGCGCGCGCCCGTCCCCCCGCGCCCGCCCTCGGATTCCCGCCCTCCACCCGCCACCGCGTGCCCCGATGTCGACGCATCGAGGTGATTAAGTTTTCGGAACGCTTCCGGTAGGCTTCGGGCAGAGATTCGCTTCGATCCACTCACGATGTGCCGGGGAGTCGCTCCCCGAGCTGGCGCGGCCACCGGGCGACCGCGCGGAGCCGACATCGTGGCGGGCGGTGGCCGAGGCGAGCCGATCCCATTGACAGGCTAGAGAGGCGTTCAGATGGACAAGGTGCTCGCCCGCGGCAGCGGGAGCGCGGCAGCCCGGTCACGCCCGCGGACCGCTGTGGTCGCGATGGTGGCGGGGGCCGCGATGGTCGCCGCCACGATAGCGGTGGCGACCAGCGCCAGCGCCGGCACGACGCTCGGCGCGTCGGCGGCGGAGCAGGGCCGGTACTTCGGCACGGCGGTGGCGGTGAACAAGTTGTCCGACAGCACGTACGTCGGCATCCTGAACCGCGAGTTCAACATGGTCACCGCCGAGAACGAGATGAAATGGGACGCCACCGAGCCGTCCCGGAACCAGTTCAACTTCACCAACGGCGACCGGCTCGTCGCGCACGCCCAGGCCAACGGCATGCGGGTACGCGGCCACGCGCTGCTCTGGCACCAGCAGCAGCCCGGGTGGACGGGAAGCCTGTCCGGCAGCGCGTTGCGCGACGCGATGATCAACCACGTCACCCAGGTCGCCACCCACTACCGGGGCAAGATCCACTCCTGGGACGTGGTGAACGAGGCGTTCGACGACGGCAACAGCGGCGCCCGCCGCAACTCGAACCTCCAGCAGACCGGCAACGACTGGATCGAGGCCGCGTTCCGTGCCGCGCGCGCCGCCGACCCGGGCGCCAAGCTCTGCTACAACGACTACAACATCGACAACTGGAGCTGGGCCAAGACCCAGGGCGTCTACAACATGGTGCGGGACTTCAAGTCCCGGGGCGTGCCGATCGACTGCGTCGGCCTCCAGTCGCACTTCAACAGCGGGTCGCCGTACCCGAGCAACTACCGCACCACGCTGCAGAACTTCGCCGCGCTCGGCGTCGACGTGCAGATCACCGAGCTGGACATCGAGGGCTCCGGCAGCAGCCAGGCCACCTCGTACGGCAACGTGACCCGGGACTGCCTGGCCGTGGCGCGCTGCAACGG
>NZ_JAGPXV010000571.1:0-3874 GCF_018070405.1 Micromonospora sp. D75 | reverse complement strand
TATATCTTGGGGGGGGTCGGGGGCCGGCCGGCCCGCGTCGGGATCAAGCCTGACCGTCCAGAGCGGGCCGGTCGGCCCCCGACCTCACCACTTACACCTCTTCGACCGAGCTCGGCTCGCGCCGGGACAGGTCGATGCCCAGCTCCTCCGCCGCCCGGAACACCTCGTCGTCGGTCTCGCGCATCTCCAGGGCCACACCGTCGCTGGAGAGCACCTCGACGTTGAGGCACAGCGACTGCAGCTCCTTGAGCAGCACCTTGAACGACTCCGGGATGCCCGGCTCGGGGATGTTCTCGCCCTTGACGATCGCCTCGTAGACCTTGACCCGGCCCAGGACGTCGTCGGACTTGATGGTCAGCAGCTCCTGCAGGGCGTAGGCGGCGCCGTACGCCTGCATGGCCCAGCACTCCATCTCACCGAAGCGCTGGCCACCGAACTGCGCCTTACCACCCAGCGGCTGCTGCGTGATCATCGAGTACGGACCGGTCGACCGGGCGTGGATCTTGTCGTCGACCAGGTGGTTGAGCTTCAGGATGTAGACGTAGCCGACCGCGATCGGGTCGGGCAGCGGCTCGCCGGAACGACCGTCGAACAGCTGCGCCTTGCCGCTGCCCCCGATGAGCTGGTTGCCGTCCCGGTTGGGCAGGGTCGACGCCAGCAGACCGGAGATCTCCTCCTCGCGGGCACCGTCGAAGACCGGCGTGGCCACGTTGGTGTCCGGCTCGGACTCGTGCGCGTTGATCGAGCGGAGCTGGCGCTTCCACTCCTCGTCGTCGCCGTCCACGCTCCAGCCGGTCTTGGCCACCCACCCGAGGTGGGTCTCCAGGACCTGGCCGATGTTCATCCGGGACGGCACACCGAGCGGGTTCAGCACGATGTCGACCGGGGTCCCGTCCTCCAGGAACGGCATGTCCTCGATCGGCAGGATCTTGGAGATGACGCCCTTGTTGCCGTGGCGGCCCGCGAGCTTGTCACCGTCCTGGATCTTGCGCTTCTGGGCCACGTAGACCCGGACCAGCTCGTTCACGCCCGGGGGCAGCTCGTCGCCGTCCTCGCGGGAGAAGGTACGCACACCGATGACCGTGCCGGTCTCGCCGTGCGGCACCTTCAGCGAGGTGTCCCGGACCTCGCGCGCCTTCTCGCCGAAGATCGCGCGGAGCAGCCGCTCCTCGGGGGTCAGCTCGGTCTCACCCTTCGGGGTGACCTTGCCGACCAGGATGTCGCCGGGGACGACCTCGGCGCCGATCCGGATGATGCCGCGCTCGTCGAGGTCGGCGAGCATCTCCTCGCTGACGTTCGGGATGTCGCGGGTGATCTCCTCCGGGCCGAGCTTGGTGTCCCGGGCGTCGACCTCGTGCTCCTCGATGTGGATCGAGGTGAGCACGTCCTGCTGCACGAGGCGCTGCGACAGGATGATCGCGTCCTCGTAGTTGTGGCCCTCCCAGCACATGAACGCCACCAGCAGGTTGCGTCCGAGCGCCATCTCGCCCTCGTCGGTGCACGGACCGTCGGCGATGACCTGACCGGCCTCGACGCGGTCGCCCTCGAAGACGACCGGCTTCTGGTTGACGCAGGAGCCGGCGTTGGAGCGGCGGAACTTGTGCAGCAGGTACGTCCGGCGGTGGCCGTCGTCCTGGTGGACCGTGATGTAGTCCGCGCAGAGGTCCTCGACCACACCGCCGACCTCGGCGACGACCACGTCACCGGCGTCGACCGCGGCACGGTACTCCATGCCCGTACCGACGAGCGGGGCCTCGGCCTTGACCAGCGGCACCGCCTGACGCTGCATGTTCGCGCCCATGAGCGCGCGGTTGGCGTCGTCGTGCTCCAGGAACGGGATCATCGCGGTGGCGACCGAGGTCATCTGCCGCGGCGACACGTCCATGTAGTCCACGGCGCCCGGCGCGACGTCCTCGGTCTCGCCGCCCTTACGACGGACCAGGACGCGGTCCTCGGCGAAGGTGCCGTCCGACTTCAGCGGGGCGTTGGCCTGCGCCTTGACGAACCGGTCCTCCTCGTCCGCGGTCAGGTAGTCGATCTGGTCGGTGACCCGGCCGTCGATGACCTTCCGGTACGGCGTCTCGATGAAGCCGAACGGGTTGACCCGGGCGAACGTGGAGAGCGCGCCGATCAGGCCGATGTTCGGGCCTTCCGGCGTCTCGATCGGGCACATCCGGCCGTAGTGGGACGGGTGCACGTCCCGGACCTCGAAGCCGGCCCGCTCACGGGACAGACCACCAGGGCCGAGCGCGCTCAGCCGGCGCCGGTGGGTCAGGCCCGCCAGCGGGTTGGTCTGGTCCATGAACTGGGACAGCTGCGACGTGCCGAAGAACTCCTTGATCGCCGCCACCACCGGGCGGATGTTGATCAGGGTCTGCGGCGTGATCGCCTCGACGTCCTGGGTGGTCATCCGCTCGCGGACGACCCGCTCCATCCGGGAGAGACCCACCCGGACCTGGTTCTGGATCAGCTCGCCCACGGTACGCAGGCGACGGTTGCCGAAGTGGTCGATGTCGTCGGCCTCGTAGCCCTCCTCACCGGCGTGCAGCCGGCAGAGGTATTCCACGGTGGCGACGATGTCGTCCTCGGTGAGCGTGCCGGTGGTGATCGGCACGTCCAGCTCGAGCTTCTTGTTGAACTTGTAGCGCCCGACCTTGGCGACGTCGTACCGCTTCGGGTTGAAGAAGAGGTTGTCGAGCAGGGTCTGGGCGTTCTCACGGGTCGGCGGCTCGCCGGGGCGGAGCTTCCGGTAGATGTCGAGCAGGGCCTCGTCCTGGCCGGCGATGTGGTCCTTCTCGAGCGTGGTCATCATGAGCTCGGACCAGCCGAACTTCTCACGGATGCGCTCGGCGGACCACCCGATGGCCTTGAGCAGGACGGTGACGGCCTGGCGGCGCTTGCGGTCGATGCGAACGCCGACCGTGTCGCGCTTGTCGATGTCGAACTCCAGCCAGGCACCCCGGCTCGGGATGACCTTGACGCTGGAGAGGTCGCGGTCGGAGGTCTTGTCCGGCTGCTTGTCGAAGTACACGCCCGGCGAGCGGACGAGCTGGCTGACCACGACGCGCTCGGTGCCGTTGATGATGAAGGTGCCCTTCGGCGTCATCATCGGGAAGTCACCCATGAACACGGTCTGGCTCTTGATCTCGCCAGTGGTGTTGTTGGTGAACTCCGCGGTCACGAACAGCGGCGCGCAGTAGGTGAGGTCCTTCTCCTTGCACTCCTCGATCGAGGCCTTGACCTCGTCGAAGCGCGGAGCCGAGAAGGAGAGCGACATGGTGCCGGAGAAGTCCTCAATGGGACTGATCTCGTCGAGGATCTCCGCGAGACCCGAGCGTGCGTGCGGGTCGTCCGCCGACCGGCCCTGCCAAGCCTCGTTGCCGACGAGCCAGTCGAAGGACTCGTTCTGGATGGCGAGGAGGTTGGGGACCTCGAGGTGTTCGGTGATCCGACCGAAAGAAACTCGGCGGGGCGCGAATGCGCTCGACGTACGACTGGTCTTCGCAGGGCGGGAAGCTGCCAAGATGCGTCCTTCCGAGGACCGGTGCTGCAGAACGGCTGGTACGCGTGCACTCCAATGACCCCACCAGAATTATCCGTAAACGGACATTTCCGAGCAGGGGTCAAGTCGGAAGGCAGCGCAAACTAGCAGTGTAGCCGAGAGGCTAACCGCTGTCCAGCCCACCCCGCAGGTCGTCGCGGAACAAGCCCTGGGACCTCGGAAAACCGGGTCGTCCGGGCCGCTCGGAACGCGACGCTCCTGCCGGTCCGCTCGGGTGCCGCGGCGGCGGTGCTGCCGTTGCCATTACCCGAGTGGCGGCCGTTGCAAGCGCGGAAAGTCTTGCTGATGTCAGCGTGCCTGGCAGGCCGGTGC
>NZ_JAGPXV010000570.1:0-3877 GCF_018070405.1 Micromonospora sp. D75 | reverse complement strand
GCCGCTGACCTGCGCCAGCCCGGTGAGCCCGACCGGTACGCGGTGCCGCATCGCGTAGGTCGGGTACTCCACCGAGAACTTCTCCACGAAGTACGGCCGCTCCGGGCGGGGCCCCACCACGCTCATCTCACCGCGCAGGATGTTCCACAGTTGCGGCAGCTCGTCCAGCGAGGTGCGCCGCATGAACCGCCCGATCGGTCCGACCCGCTGATCGTGGGCGATGGACCAGGTCGTCTGCGACTCGTGCTCGTCCTCCGGGCGCATCGACCGGAACTTGATGACGTGGAACGGCTTGCCGAACCGGCCGATGCGCTCCTGCCGGAAGAACACGCCCCGGCCGCCGTCGAGGAACGTGGCGAGGGCGCAGAGCAGCAGCAGCGGGCTCAGCACCACCAGCGCGGTCACCGCGAAGACCACGTCCGAGGCCCGCTTGAGCCGCCACCGGGGGCCGGTGAGCGTGGTGTCGCCGATCTTGACGATCGGAATGGCGCCGATGTGGTCGGGGTAGCCGCCCTGCGACCGCGAGCCCCACAGCCGGGGCACCGCCCACAGGTCACACCGCGAGCTGGCCGGACGCAGCAGCGACTCCATCAGCTCCGACTCGGAGCAGTCCGGGTCGGCGATGACCAGGACCTCGCACTCCAGCATGTCGGTGAGCTTCTCCAGGTCGTCGATCGTGCCGATCAGCGGCAACGCCCCCATGCGGGGCCTCGACGGGGCGTCCACCGCGCCGACGAACCGCAGCCCGTACTGCGGGTGGCGGCGCAGCAGCCGGGCCAGCTCCCCGCCGATCGGACCGCCGCCGATGACGATGGTGTTGCGCTCCACCCACCGGCGCTTACGGGCCAGCAGGACGAGCCGGCTGTTCAGCGCACGCCCGACGATCACCAGGCCGGCGGAGAACGCGACGCCCTGGACGAAGCCGCTCACGTGCGGCACCGAGTCGTGCCGCAGCGCCGCGATGATCGCCACCACCGCGCCGGAGGCCAGCAGCCGCCCGCCGAGGCTCGGCAGCTCGTCCAGAATGCTGATGTGCCGGCGCGGCCGGTACAGTCCGCCCGCCGCGAAGAAGCCCACCGTCAGGGCCGCGTTGGCCAGCGTGCCGCGCCAGTAGTTCTGAGTCAGCAGCAGCGGCGCAAGCAGCGCCGCCACGTCGATGGGCGCGGTCACCATCCACGCGCGCACCCATCGGGTACGCGTCGACGCCCGCGACCCGGCGTAGGGCAGGACCGTTGTCGTGTCCAGGCCGCTGTTCATCGGCGGATCGCTCGACGGCGCGGCCGGATGCTCGAACGCCGGAAGGCGTGGCATTGTCGATCCTCCCCCGTGACGCCGCCGGCCCGGATGCGGAGACCGACGACGATCGCAGGATACGAGCGGCCCCGCCGCGCCGCCACCACCGGCATGGCAGATCGACGTCCTACTTTCCGCTGACGGCGAGAATCTCCGGGACCGAGTCGCGGCGGACCGCGTCGAACAGCGTCTTCGCGCGCGCCGGATCCGGGAACACGACGCTCTCGCTGCCGACCCGGCCGGTCCCCTTCACCGGGCAGGTGAAGAACGTCAGATTGCCGCTGCGCAGGCCACGCATCTCCATCGCGAGGTCCACCAGAGACAGTGATTTGTCGACGGCCACCGAGTTCGACGTGGCGCGGACGAACGAGTTGAGCTTCGCCGGGTTGGTCATCACCCCGCCCGAGGCGGCCTTGTCCAGAATGGCCTTGATCACCTGCTGCTGGTGCCGGATGCGGGCGAAGTCGCCGTCGGGGAAGGCGTGCCGTTCCCGCGCGTAGTCGAGCGCGGCGGCGCCGTCCATGGTCTGGCGGCCCTTCTTGAACGTCCGCGTGCCGATCAGCGAGTAGTTCGTGGTGAACCCCTTCTCCACGTCGATCTCGACACCGCCCAGCGCGTCGATGATCTCCTTGAAGCCGGCGAAGTCCACCATCGCCACGTTGTCCACCCGTACGCCGCTGAACTTCTCCACCGTCTGCACCATCAGCGGCACACCGCCCCAGGCGTACGCGGCATTGATCTTCGCGTCGCGACCGCCGCGACCCTCCTTCGACTTCGGGACGGCCGTCCAGGTGTCCCGCGGGATCGAGATGAGCTGGGCGCTCGACCGGTCCTTCGGCAGGTGGGCCAGGATGATCGTGTCGCTGCGCGAACCGCCGGTGCTCTCCGGGTCGCGGGAGTCGCTGCCCAGGATCATGATGTTCATGGCGCCCTTGACCTCGACCTGCGGGCGCGACTCCTCCGGTACGCCCTCGAAGGCGTCGACCCGTTCGATCGACTTGTCGACGGAGCGGTAGTACAGGCCGCCGGCCAGCGCGCCCCCGCCGGCGAGCAGCACCATCACGAGCAGCACGATCAGGGCGATCCGGCGGCCCCGGCGACGGCGCGGCGCCTTCTCCCGCACCGGCTCGCCCGCCTCCACATCGGAGACCCCGGAGCGGGCGTCGGAATCGGCGAGCTGATGGCGATCTGACATGCTGCGATGCTACTGATTCGCGCTGCGCCGCGGGGGGACCCTCGGACGGCAGGCGGTGGGCCTCGGCACCGGTCGGCGAGCCGCACGACCGGCGTGCCGGGCCTTGCCGTGAGGAGCGTCACGGATCGATGATGGTGGGGCAGCCAGGTCGACCGAGGAGTCGAGATGCAGGTTATCCACCAGCCCCGGGTGGCGTGGGACGCGGCCCGCGTCATCGGCGCGTCGATCCACGACGAGGAACTGTTCCGCTGGCTCTACCGTGTACTCGGCGATCTGCTCGGCCCCGCCACATGGTCGGCCCTCGACGAGACCCGCGACCGGGTCCGTTGGTCCGGCGACGAACGGATCCCGGTCGAGACCGGAGTGTGGCGCGTCCGCCTGGAGGACTCGCTGCGCGGACGCCCCGACCTCGCCGACGAGCTGGCCGGCATCGTCGCCACCGCCCGCGCGGTCCGGCCGTACTAGCCGCCGCGCCGGTTTAGCTTTCGCTTAGCTCGCTTGTCCGGCGGCACGCCGGTCCGGCAGCATCGACCGGCGTGACCGACGGCACCGTACCCCACCCGCCGACCGACGACCACGCGCCCGCCAGCCGTGCGGCCACGCGCCGTCGCCGGCTCGCCGCCGCCGGTCTGGTCACCGTCGCGGCGGCGGTCGCTGTCGCCCTCGCGGTACGCGGCGGCGCCGCCCCCGCCTGCGCGGCCCCGCCTCCACCCGCCGGCGTCCCGGTCCTGGCGGCGGGTCCACTCGGCGCCGCTCCGCCCGTCGGTGGGACGACCCGCAGCGGCAAGGCCACCTTCTACGACTCCGCGGGCGCCGGCGGCAACTGCTCCCGCCCCGCCGCCCCGGCCAACCGGATGTACGTCGCGCTCGGCCCGGGCGAGTACGCGGCCGGCGCCTCCTGCGGCGGGTTCCTCGACGTCACCGGTCCGCGCGGCACGGTCCGGGTGCTCGTCATGGACCAGTGCCCGGAGTGCGCCCCCGGCCACCTCGACCTGTCCGCGGAAGCGTTCGCCCGGATCGCCGACCCGGTGCAGGGCGTGGTGAAGGTCAGCTACCGGGCCGTGGTGAACCCGCCGCTGCCCGGGCCGCTCACCTTCCGCATGAAGGAGGGCTCGTCGCAGTGGTGGTTCGCCGTCCTGGTCGGTGACCACGGCAACCCGCTGCGCTCGGTCGAGGTCCGGCAGAACGGATCGTGGCGGGCGGCCCAGCGGCAGGACTACAACTACTGGCTGATCGATTCCGGCGCCGGCCCCGGCCCGTACACGATCCGGGTCACCGACGTGTACGGCAACCGCGCGACCGCCACCGGCGTCCGGATGCTCCCGGGCCAGGTGCAGCGCAGCGCGGTCCGGATGTACGGCGCGAAGCCCGCCGCCACCACGCCCACCC
>NZ_JAGPXV010000057.1:0-16588 GCF_018070405.1 Micromonospora sp. D75 | reverse complement strand
ACCCGGAGGTCGGCGCCGAGCGGGAATGGGCGCAGGCCTGGCCGGAGCTGCCCGGACCGTCCGGCGCGCGGAAGGTCCTCGTCGTCGGTGGCGGCCCGGCCGGCCTGGAGGCCGCCCTCTCCGCCCACCGGGCCGGGCACCAGGTGTCGGTGGTCGAGGCGCGCGGGCACCTCGGCGGGCAGGTGGAACTGGCCGCGCGCGTACCCGGACGGGAGCGGCTCGGCCTGCTCACCCGCGACCTGGCCCGCGACGTCGAGGCCGCCGGCATCCCGGTACGCCTCGACCACCGCATCGGCGTCGAGGACGTGCTGGCCGGCGGCTACCAGGACGTCGTCCTGGCCACCGGCTCCCGGCCCACCCGGCGGGAGCTGCCCGGCGGCCCGCCGGTGATCGACATCTGGCAGGCCGTCGAGGCGCTGACCGACCCCGACTTCCGGCCGACCGGCGCCGTCGTCGTGCTCGACGACGAGGGCACCTGGGCTGCCGCCTCGGTGGCCGAAGGGCTGGCCCGGCGCGGCGCCCGCGTCCACCTGGTCTCCCCCACCGCCTCGGTGAGCGCCAAGATCACCACGTACTCGCGGCTGGCGCTGCTCAAGCGCTTCGCGGACCTGGGGATCGCGGTGCACCCGATGCGCACGGCGCGCCCGGCGGGCGCCGACGCGGTCGCCCTGGGCGGTCCGCTCGCCGGCGCCGACACCCTCGTCGAGGGCGTCACCACAGTCGTCGACGCCGGCTCGCCGCAGGCCGCCGACGAGTTGTACCGGCAGCTCGACGCGCTGCCCGACGGTCCCCGGATCCACGTCGTCGGCGACGCGAACGCCCCCCGCACGGCCTTCGAGGCCGTCTACGAGGGACGCATGGCGGGTGCGTTCCTCGGCCGCTACGACACCGCGTCCGCAGATCGCGTGCGGTACGCCCACTGACCCGTCCATCCCGGTCGCGGCCCGCCGCGGACCGGTCCTCCCCCACCTGAAGAGGAGACACGCATGCTGGACATCGAGGAGCGCCTCACCCTGGATGAGCGTTCCGCCGTGGACTTCGTCCTCGGCCTGCGCAAGCGCTGGGCGGACACCGTCTACCCGGCGCTGCGCGAGGAGTACGGCGCCACCGGCGCGGCGGCCACCACGGTCGGCGACGCGAGCCAGGTGCTGCGCGGCCTTCCGCTCTACCCGTGGTTCAGCCACCTGGAGCGGGTGCAGCAGAAGATGCTGTGGAAGGTCGCCGGCGACGCGGTGCTCAGCCGCCGCGAGGAGCTGACCGACCAGCTGACGTCGGTGCCCGAGCAGCCGAAGGGCTCGCTGGAGCTGAACCCCGACCTGGAACTGCCCGACTGGTACACCGACTACGACATCCACATCCAGCCCGGCAGCTTCTTCTCCGACGACATGTCGGCCTACGTGTACGAGTTCGGGGCGCGCATCGTCATGCTGCGCGACAACGACGGCTACAAGTTCCACACGCTGTTCGCCAAGACCGCCCTGCCCGAGCTGCCCGCGGCGACCCGGATCGTCGACATCGGATGCGGCTTCGGCAAGAGCACCCGGCCGCTGCCCGCCAAGTACCCGACCGCGCAGGTCATCGGCGTGGACCTGGCCGCGCCGGGTCTGCGGCTGGCCCACGCCGAGGCCGAGGCGACCGGACTGGCGATCGACTACCGGCAGGCCGACGGCCGGGCCACCGGCATCGAGTCGGGCAGCTGCGACGTGGTCACCGGCACGATGGTGCTGCACGAGATGCCGGCCACCGCGATCCGGGAAACGATCGTGGAGGCGGCGCGCCTGCTCAAGCCGGGCGGCTCGCTGCGCTTCCTGGAGTTCATGCTCACCGGCGACCCGCTGCGCGACGCCACCGTCTACGAGCACGCCGAGCGCAACAACGAGCCGTTCTTCCACGACCTGTTCGGCTCCGACCTGATCGAGGTCTGCGCCGAGGCGGGCCTGACCGACGTGTCGTGGACCCCGTTCGACGAGCGCCGCAACGGCGTCCAGCCGCAGGGCTGGGGCGACCGTCCCGAGTGGCACTTCCCCTGGGCCGTACTGGCCGCGACCAAGCCGGAGGCGTGATGAGCACCGAGTTCGACTACTTCGGAGACCCCAAGGTCGGCAAGCTGCTCGACCTGGTGCTGCAGCTCTCCACCGAGCTGCACGTGACCCGGCAGCGGGTACGTGTGGTCGAGGCGCTGCTGACCCGTTCCGGCGTGCTGACCGAGGGCGCCGTCGACGGGTTCGCCTCCACCGAGGAGGAGCAGCAGGTCCTCGACCGCGAGCGGGACGCGCTGCTGGCCCGCCTGATGCGCATCCTCACCGAGCACGGCCCCGCGGAGCACCCGCTGCGGGACCAGTGGGAGGCGGCGCTGAGCGAGAAGACCGGCTGATGAGCGCACCGGACGCGCCCGGGCTGATCGACAGCTACCTGCAGCTGTGTGAGGACCGCCGGCTCGACGAGGCCGGCGCGTTCCTCGCGCCGCAGGCCCGGCTGGTCTTCCCGGGCGGCCGGGAGTACTCCTCGCTGCGGGAGATGGCGGCCGCCTCGACCGGGACCTACCGGTGGGTGCGCAAGCACCGGGACCGCTACCTGGTGGGTGACGACAACGGGCGGGTCACCGTGACCTCGCTCGGGCGGCTGTACGGGGAGTGGCTCGACGGCACGCCGTTCGAGGACATCCGCTACGCGGACGTGTTCGTGCTCGACGGCGCGCTGATCGTCGAGCAGCACGTCTACAACGACCTGGCACTGGTCGCGTCGCTGCGCGACGCCTGAGGGCACTGGGGCGTCGCCGCGCGACGCCTGACGGCAACTGTCGCGTCGCGCCGCGACGCCTGATACCCCGCCTCCGCCGCCACGGCGGCGGAGGCGGTCTCCCCCGACTCACGACGAGGTGTGTGCATATGAAACGGAAGTGGGCACTGCTCCCGGCGGCGCTGGCCGCCACGCTGGTTCTCTCCGCCTGCGGCGGCGGCTCCGACGACGAGGCCGGCGGCGAGGGCAAGGAGGCGAAGCTGACCATGGCCATCGCCTCGGCCGTGATCGGCCCGAAGGAGGAGGTGGCCGTCTACGCGGTCGCCAAGGAACTCGGCTACTTCGCCGAGGAGAAGCTGACCGTCGAGACGATCAACGCCGACGGCTCGGTCGCCGCCCTCCAGGCGGTCGCCTCCGGCAGCGGCGACATCACCCCGGCCGACGCCGGCTCGGCGCTCGGCGCGGTGGAGAAGAACGTGCCGATCAAGGCCATCGGCGGCCTGGTACAGAACTGGCCGTGGGTGATGGCGGTGAAGCCGGACTCCCCGATCACCGGCGGCGCGGACCTGCGCGGCAAGAAGATCGGCGTGATCAGCCTTGCCTCCGGCTCGGCCCCGTACGCCCGCGCCTACGTCAAGGCCGCCGGCCTGGACCCGGCCAAGGACGTCGAGCTGCTGCCGGTGGGCGTCGGCGCGCAGGCCGCCGCCGCGCTCAACGACGGCAAGGTCGACATGCTGGCGCTCTACACCCAGGCGTACGCGGTCATCGAGAACGCCGGCACCCAGCTGAAGTACCTGACCAACCCGGACGTGTTCACCGGCATCCGGTCGCTCACCTTCAGCGTCGGCGCCCGTGACTTCGACGCCAAGAAGGACTCGTACGAGCGGTTCCTGCGCGCGGCGTACAAGGCGATGCTCTTCTCGGCCAAGAACCCCGAGGCCGCCATGAAGATCGGCTACAAGGTCTTCCCGCAGATCCTCGCCGGCAAGTCCGCCGACGAGCGGCTCAAGGCGGACACCGAGAGCCTCGCCGCGTGGCTGAAGACGGCCACGCCGGCCAGCGGCGAGCCGGAGCAGTTCGGTGACTGGGGCGCGATCAGCGACGACGAGTGGGCGAAGACCCAGGCGTACACCAAGGAGGCCGGCCAGATCTCCGGTGACGTCGACCTGAAGAAGCTCTGGGACCCGAGCCTGCTCTCCGGCGCGAACAACTTCGACAAGGCCGCGGTGCTCAGCAAGGCCGCGAACTACACCGCCTAGCAGCGGACAGCGGAAGGGATTTCGATGGCCATCAAGGCGACGGCCCGCCGGGCGCAGACGCAGGCTCCGGCATCGGTGTCGGAAGACTCCTGGATCGAGATCGACGGGCTGGACAAGGAGTACCGGCCCCGGAAGTCGGCACCGACCCTGGCGTTGAGCGACATCAACCTGACGGTACGTCGCGGCGAGTTCATCTCGGTCGTGGGACCGTCCGGGTGCGGCAAGACCACTTTGCTGAAGATCCTCGCCGGGCTCAGCCCGAAGACCGGCGGCGCGGTACGGATCGCCGGGCGGGACGTGACGAAGCCCCTTCCCGAGGTCGGGATGGTGTTCCAGGCACCGACGCTGCTGCCCTGGCGCACCATCTTCGACAACGTGATGGTGCCGGCGGAGATCCAGCGACTGGATCCCCGCCGGCACCGGGAACGCGCGCAGCAACTGCTCGAGATGGTCGGTCTCAACGGCTTCGAGCAGAAGTACCCGCACGAGCTCAGCGGCGGTATGCAGCAGCGGGCCGGCATCTGCCGGGCGCTCGTGCACGACCCGGCGGTGCTGCTGATGGACGAGCCGTTCGGCGCGCTCGACGCGATGACCCGCGAGTACATGAACGTGGAGCTGCTGCGGATCTGGCAGGAGAGCAACCAGACGATCGTGCTGGTCACGCACTCCATCCCGGAGGCGGTCTTCCTCTCCGACCGGGTGGTGGTGCTCAGCCCGCGGCCGGGCCGCATCGCCGAGGTCATGGACATCGACCTGGAACGGCCGCGTGAGCTCGGCATCATGTCGTCCGACCGGGCCGGGGTCTATGTGGAACGGATCCGCCGACACTTCAACGCCGCCGGCGTAATCGACTGACGAGGGACAGCCATGGCAACAAGCAACCTGGTCCGCAAGCCGGCCCAGCCACCGGCGCCGTCCGCCCGGCCCGCCCGGCGCAAGTTCGACCTGCGGGAGAAGCCCCAGCTCTGGCTGGTCCCGACGGTCTTCGTCGTGGTCGTGCTGGCCTGGGAGTACGGCGTCCAGCTCCTCGGCGTCGACGAGTACGTCCTGCCGCTGCCGTCGAGCGTGGTCGAGTCGCTGTGGCAGCAGCTCGGCGACGACCAGTTCTGGGGTCACTTCTGGGTGACCACGCAGGAGGCGCTGCTCGGGTTCGTGATCGGCGTCGGCGCCGCCCTGGTGCTCGGCACGTTCATCTCCCAGATCAAGATCGTCGAAGCCACGCTGATGCCGTACATCGTGGCCTTCCAGACCGTGCCCAAGGTCGCCCTGGCCCCGCTGTTCGTGGTCTGGTTCGGTTTCGGCCTGACCAGCAAGGTGGTCATGGCCGCGGTGATCTCGTTCTTCCCGATGCTGGTGAACGTCATCGAGGGTCTGCGCGCGGCCGACGCCGACAAGATCCAGATGCTGACGGTGTTCGGCGCGAGCAAGGCGCAGATCTTCCGGATGGTGCGGCTGCCCAGCGCGCTGCCGTTCATCTTCGCCGGCCTGGACATCGGCATCGTCTTCGCCATCCTCGGCGCGGTCGTCGGCGAGTTCATCGGCGCCAAGGAGGGCCTGGGCTACCTGCTGCTGCAGACCAACTACAACTTCGACATCGCCGGCATGTTCGCCGTGCTGGTGGTGCTGTCGCTGATGGGTCTGGTGGCGCACTTCGTGATCCGGCTGCTGCAGAAGCGGCTGGCCTTCTGGGCCGAGGACACGAAGGTGATCGGCGCGTGACGGCAGTGGACGGGACCGCCGTCACGTGTTGGGGGCACCGGTCGGGCGTGCGCAACGCCCGCCCGGCCGGTGGCCGGACCGGAAAGGCAGGACACGCGACATGAACACCGACCCGAACCGGTTCGACGGCCGGGTGGCAGTGGTGACCGGGGCGGCCCGCGGCATCGGGGCCCGCATCGCGGCGACGCTCGCGCAGCGCGGGGCAACCGTGGCCCAGGCCGACCTGCTCGACGACTGGAGCGAGGCCGAGCTGTCCGGCGGCGCGCACACCCGGCACCGGGTCGACGTCCGGTCGGCCGGCTCCTGCGCCGCGCTGGTGGACGAGGTCCTGGACTCCCACGGCCGCCTGGACCTGCTGGTGAACAACGCCGGGATCGTCCGGCGCGGGCCGGCGGCCACGATGTCCGAGCAGGACTTCACCGACGTCCTGGACGTCAACCTCACCGGCACGTTCCGGATGTGCCAGGCCGCGTACCCGGCGCTGCGGCAGACGAGCGGCGCGGTGGTGAACATCGGCTCCACGAACGGGCACATCGCGGTGCTGAACACGCTCGGCTACTGCGTGAGCAAGGCCGGCGTGATGCACATGGCGCGCGTGCTGGCCCTGGAGTGGGCGCCCGACCGGATCCGGGTCAACGCCGTCGGACCGACCATCGTCCCCACCGACATGACCTCCGACGTACGTGGCGACGAGGCGTACCTCGCGGACAAGATGGCGAGCATCCCGCTGGGCCGGATGGCGCAGCCGCAGGACGTTGCCAACGCGGTCGCCTACCTGCTGAGCGACGCCGCCGCCATGACCACCGGCCAGACGATCTTCGTCGACGGCGGCGTCACCATCCACTGACTTCCCCCTCTCCGACCCCTTCTGTGAGGACCACCATGCCCAAACCGGATACCGCGGCCGCGCTGGCGGCCGTCGACGCTTACTTCGACGAGTTCGTCGAGGAGCTCCAGCAGCTGTGCCGCATCCGCAGCCGCCGCCAGGAGCCGGAGCAGATGGAGGCCACCGCCGAGTTCATCGCCGGATCGGTCCGCCGCTGGGGCGGCGAGGCCGAGATCATCCCGTGGGAGCAGTCGTACCCGTACGTGCTGGCCGAGGTGGCCGGCGAGGGCGACAAGGCGCTGCTGCACTTCACGCACTACGACGTGGAGGTCGAGCCGGCCGGTGACGACGCCGACTGGATCAGCCCGCCCTACGCGGCGGAGATCCACGACGGCCGGCTCTACGCCCGGGGCGTGGCCGACGACAAGGGCGTCATCATGTCCCGCATCCACGCGGCGGCGGCCTGGAAGCTCGCCGGGCTCACCCCGCCGGTGACCAACCGGATCATCTTCGAGGGCAAGAAGTGGCTGCACAGCCCGGGTCTGGGCTCGTTCGTGCAGGCGCACGCCGACCGGCTCGCCAGCGACGCGGCGCTGTGGGAGAACTCCTGGCTCGACGGCGAGGACCGGCTGCTGCTCAAGCTGGCCGAGAAGGGCGTGCTCTACCTGCGCCTCACCGCGCAGACCCTGCCGCGTGACCTGACCAGCCAGAACACCGCGCTGCTGCCGGCCGCCACGGCGCGCCTGGCCGCCGCCCTGGCGCAGCTGCAGCGGCCCGACGGCACCGTGACGATCCCCGGCTTCGCCGACGACGCACGGCCGCCGACGGACGAGGAGCGGGCGCTGCTGGAGAAGGTGGCGTTCGACGGGGACTTCCTGCGCAAGCGGGCCCAGGTCGAGCGGTTCACCGGCGACCTGGACGACCAGGCCGCGGCGGTGGCCATCCGGACCGTGCCGACGCTGACCGTGGCCGGCATCGCCGGTGGCGACATGCGTGACGACGTGACGCTGGGCATCCCGTCGACGGCGTCGGCGAAGCTGGAGATCCGGCTGGTGCCGGGCCAGGACCCGGAGCGCGTCCTCGGGTGCGTGCGCGACCACCTGGCCGCGACCGGCTTCGGTGACCTGCGCATCGAGGTGATGGCGACCAGCCGGCCCAACCTCACCGACCACCGCGACCCGTTCGTCGCGCTCGTCGCGGACGCGGCCCGCCGGGTGTACGGGACCGAGCCGGTGATCGAGCCGTACACGCAGTGGATCGGCAACCAGGGCGTGATCGCCGACCGGCCCATCGTCGGCGTCGGCGTCTCCCGCGCGGACTCCGGTGTGGACGGCCCGAACGAGAACATCCGGCTGGACGACTACAAGGCCGGCATCAAGCACGTCATCGAGGTCATGGCGGCGCTGGCGGTGGCCGAGTGACCCGGGCCCGCGGCGTGGCCCGCCGCGCCTACGTCGACGTGCCGTGGGGTCAGGTGCACTACCGGCACGGCGGCGACGCCGACGCCCCGGTGCTGCTGATCCTGCACCAGTCCCCGCTCTCCTCGGCCACCTACGACGCGGTCATCGAGCCGCTGGCCCGCCGCGGCCTGCGGGTGATCGCCCCGGACACGCCGGGCTTCGGGATGTCCGACGCCCCGCCGCGCCCGTGGTCCATCCCCGAGTACGCGGCCGGCGTGTGGCAGTTCGCCGACGCCCTCGGGCTGTCCAAGGTGCACCTGCTCGGGCAGCACACCGGCGCGATCGTCGGCGCGCAGGCGATGATGTCGGCGCCGGAGCGGGTGCACCGGCTGATCCTGCAGGGCATCCCGCTCTACGACGAGCAGGAGCGGGCGGAGAAGAAGCGGTCGTACGCGCCCGGCTACTCCCCGGACCGCGACGGCGGGCACCTGAAGGTGATCTGGGACCGGGTGTACGGCCTGTACCCGGCGCTGACCCCGGAGGAGGCGAACCGCCAGGTCACCGAGTACCTGCTGACCGGCCCGGACTACGCCACCGCGTACCGGGCGGTGTTCGACCACCACGTCGACACGGCCGCCCTGGACGCGCTGCCCATCGTGCTGCTGCACGGCGCCGACGACCTGCTGGACCGGATGACGCCGCAGGTGCGGGCCGCGCTGCCCAGCGCCGAGCTGGTCACCATCCCCGGCGGCACCGACTTCGTGGCCGACGAGCAGCCGGAGGCGTTCGCCGACGCGGTCGCCGCGCAGGTGCACGCGGACCTGGGAACGGAGGTGCCGGCATGAGCGTCGGCACCCCGGCGTCCGAGGCGAAGGTCGTACCGGCGAACACCGTCTACACCGCGAAGGTGGAGGTGTCCGGCGGCCGGGGCGGAAGCGCCCGGTCGCTGACCGGGTCGCTGCGGGTCGACCTGACCCGTCCCGCCCAGCGGGGCCCGGACGCGCCCGGCACCGACCCGGAGGAGCTGTTCGCCGCCGGCTACGCCGCGTGCTTCGACAGCGCGCTCGCCGTCGCCGCCCGCCAGGCCGGCGTCAAGCCCGGCCCGACGACTGTCACCGCCTCGGTCTCCCTCGGGCAGACCGACGACGGCCGGTACGCGATCGCCGTGGTGCTGGACGTGTCCGCGCCGCAGTGCCCGCAGGCCGACCTGGAGCGCGCGGTGGAGCTGGCCGACCGCATGTGTCCGTACTCGAACGCCCTTCGGGGCAACACCGCGGTGGCGATCCGGGCAAATGGACACCGCTGATCTGACCCGGCCCGCGGCGGCCCGCCACCTGGCGGATCCGCCGCGGCCCGCCGGCCCGATGGCCCTGGCCGTCGGGCTCGGCGCGGTCTACCTGATCTGGGGCTCGACCTACCTGGGCAACCGGGTGGCCCTGGACAGCATTCCGCCGCTGGTGGCCACCTCGGCCCGGTTCCTGGCCGCGGCGCTGCTGCTGTTCGCGGTGGCGGCGCTGTGGCGGGGACCGGCGGGGCTGCTGCTGCCCCGGCGGCAGTGGACCGGGGTGGGTGCCAGCGGGCTGCTGATGGTCGGCGCCGGCAGCGCGCTGCTGGCGCTGGGCCAGCTGTACGTGCCGACGGGTCTGACCTCGCTGCTGGTGGCCGGGATGCCGCTGTGGGTGCTGGTGCTGCGGCTGGTGGTCGGTCCGCGGCCGTCCCCGCTGGCGGCCGTGGGCGTACTCGGCGGTGTGGTCGGGCTGGCGCTGCTGTTCGCGGTGCCGACGCAGGGGTGGCACCTCGGCGGGATGCTGCTGGTGGTGCTCTCCACGATGGTGTGGGCGCTGGGCTCGACGCTGTCGCAGCGGCTGCGCATGCCGGCCGACCACCTGGTCGGCACCGGCTGGCAGATGCTCGTGGGCGGTCTCGCGGTGGCGGTGGCCAGCGTGGTCAGCGGTGAGCTGAGCGGGTTCCGCCTGGCCGACGTGACGGGCCGGTCCTGGCTGGCCTGGACCTACCTGATGCTCGTGTCCACGGTGGTCGGCTTCAGCGTCTACACGTGGCTGCTGCGCAACGCGCCGATCCAGCTCGCGTCCACCTACGCGTACGTCAACCCGGTGGTGGCGGTCCTGCTCGGCATGATGGTGCTGGATGAGTCGTTGTCCGGACGTCAGGTGCTCGCCGGCGCCGTGGTGCTCGCCTCGGTGGCACTGGTGATCGCGCGGGAGCGACCCCGGCAGCCGGACGGCCTGCCGCCCGGGAAGACTCCGGTCGCGCCCGCCTGAGGCCCGGCGATCCCGCCCTACGTCGACAGTGGAGGAGAGAAGATGATCACCACAGCGGTTGTCGAGAGCGCCACCGCCGGCCGGACCCGCTCCGGCCTCGGACGCGCCCTCGACATCGTCAACATCATCGCCGAACGGGCGCCGGAGACGCTCGGCGTGTCGACGATCGCGCGGGAGCTGGGACTGCCCAAGGCGGTCGCGCACCGGATCCTCAAGGAACTGGTGGCCGACAGCTTCCTCACCTTCAACGAGGAGACCAAGCGGTACCGGCTGGGCAGCGGCGCGCTGGCGGTGGGACTGGCCGCGCTGCGCGCGCTGGACGTGCCGGACATCGCCCGCCGGTACCTGGTCCGGCTGGTGCGCGACAGCGGCGAGACCGCGACGCTGTCGGTGCGGCAGGGCTGGACCCGCGTCTACATCGACCAGGTGCTCTCGCCGCACGAGGTACGCATGTCGGTGTCCCTGGGCACCAGCCACGCGCTGCACTCCGGGTCGTCGTCGAAGGCGATCCTCGCGGCGCTGCCGGACGCGGAGATCGAGGACTACCTCGACCACCACCCGCTGGACGCGGTCACCTCGGCCACCATCACCTCCACCGCGAAGCTGCGGTCCGAGCTGGGCCGGGTCCGCCGCCAGGGGTATGCGGTGAGCATGGGCGAGCGGCAGAACGGCGCGGGCAGCGTGGCCGCGCCGGTGCGCTACGCGACCGGGCAGGTGTTCGGCTCGATCTCGCTGTGCGGGCCGCAGAACCGGTTCACCCCGGAGGTCTGCGCCGCGCACGGCGCGCTGGTCGCCGCGGCGGCGGCGGAGATATCCGCCGAACTGGGTTTCCGGCCGCCGGCGCAACGTGCCGCCGGACGGACGGGTCAGGAACAGAACTGGGGAGGTGGAACAGGTGAGTGACGGACCCCTGACGGGCCTGCGCGTGCTGGACGTCTCGACGATCCTCGCCGGACCGCTGTGCTGTCAGATCCTCGGCGACTACGGCGCCGACGTGGTGAAGATCGAGCACCCGACCATGGGTGACAGCATGCGCGGCCACGGCAAGACCAAGGACGGCCATCCCCTGTGGTGGAAGGAGATCTCCCGCAACAAGCGGCTGATCGGGCTGAACCTGTCCGCGCCGGACGGCGCGGCGCTGCTGCTGCGGCTGGCCGAGCGGGCCGACGTGCTGGTGGAGAACTTCCGCCCGGGCACGCTGGAGCGCTGGGGCATCGGCCCGGAGGAGCTGCACCGGGTCAACCCCGGCCTGGTGATCGCCCGGATCACCGGCTTCGGGCAGACCGGCCCGTACGCCTCCCGGGCCGGGTTCGGCACGCTGGCCGAGGCGATGAGCGGGTTCGCCCACCTGACCGGCACGGCGGACGGCCCGCCGACGCTGCCGGCGTTCGGGCTGGCCGACAGCATCTGCGGCATCGCCACCTCCTCGGCGGTGATGATGGCGCTGTGGCACCGGGAGCGTTCCGGCGGCCGGGGCCAGGTGATCGACATGAGCCTGCTGGAGCCGATCATGACCGCCGTCGGCCCGGGTCCCACCGTCTACGACCAGCTCGGCGTGGTGGAGCAGCGGCAGGGCAACCGGTCGACGAACAACGCGCCCCGCAACACGTACCAGACCAAGGACGGGTCGTGGGTCGCCATCTCCACCAGCGCCCAGGCGATCGCCGAGCGGGTGCTGCGGCTGGTGGGCCACCCGGAGGTGATCGACGAGCCGTGGTTCCGTACCGGCGTCGGCCGGGTGGCGCACGCGGACCTGCTCGACGAGTACGTCGGGTCGTGGATCGGTGAGCGGACCCGCGACGAGGTGGCCGCGGCCTTCGCCGAGGCCGGCGCCGCCGTCGCACCGGTCTACAGCGCCAAGGACATCGTCGAGGACCCGCACGTGCAGGCCACCGAGATGATCACGAAGGTCGACGACCCGGACCTGGGCCCGATGCGGATGCACAACGTCATGTGGCGGATGTCGGAGACGCCGGGCCGGATCCGCTTCACCGGCCGCTCCCCCGGCGCCGACACCGACGCCCTGCTCGTCGAGGAGCTCGGCTGCGACCCGGCCGAGATCGCCGACCTGAAAGCCCGTGGCGTCGTCGCCTGACGACGCCGACAGCCGAAACGCGAGGAACCCCGTGGGCACCACTGCCAGAACCGCCGACCGCCTGCTCGACGCCGTGCAGGCCGGCGTCACGATCTACGACCTGGGCCGGCGGCTGACCGTCGGCATGCCGCAGTCACCGAACCACCCGGCGTTCGGGCTCACCCTGCCGCGCCGGCACGGCGACATGGTGCGCGCCGACGGCGGCTCCGCCGCCAACGACCTGCTGGTCATGGGCACGCACGTGGGCACGCACGTCGACGCCCTCGCGCACGTGTCCCAGGACGGCCGGCTGCACGGCGGCGCCGACGCCGCCGCGGCGCAGGTCGGCGGCCGGTTCGACGAGCTGGGCGTGCACACCGTCGCGCCGATGGTCCGCCGCGGCGTGCTGCTGGACGTGCCCGCCACGCTGGGCCTGGAGGGCTGCGAGGCCGGCTACGAGATCACCCCCGCCGACCTGGACGCCACCGTGTCCCGGCAGGGCACGCCGGTGGGCGCGGGCGACGTGGTGCTCATCCGCAGCGGCTGGGGCCGGCTGTTCGACCACGAGGACCGCAACCAGTACATCGGCAAGGACTCCGGCGTACCAGGGATCGGCGCGGACGGCGCCGGCTGGCTGGCGCAGCGGGGCGTGCACGCGGCCGGCGCGGACACCATCGCCTTCGAGTGCCTGCCGCCGGGCAAGGGTCACAGCACGCTGCCGGCGCACCGGATCCTGCTGGTGGAGCACGGCATCTACCTGATCGAGACGATGGCGCTGGAGGAGCTGGCCCGCGACGGGGTGCACGAGTTCACCTTCGTCATGGCCCCGCTGCCGCTGTACGGCGCCACCGGCTCCCCGGTGCGTCCGCTGGCGGTGGTCAGCCGTGGCTGAGCCGACCCTGGGCCGGCACCTGGCCGCCTTCGCCGCCGACACCTCCGCCGCGACGCTGCCCGACGAGGTGGTCGCCAGCGTCCGGGCCCGCGTGCTGGACGTGCTCGGGCTCTGCGTGGCGGCGCAGCCGCTGCCGACCAGCCAGGCCGCGCTGGCGTACGTCGCCGAGCAGGGCGGCCGTGGCCAGGCCACCGCCGTCGGCGTGGACGAGAAGGTCCCGGCCGCGCTGGCCGCGTTCGCCAACGGCGTGCTGGCGCACTCCCTCGACTACGACGACACGCACCTACCGTCGGTGCTGCACCCCAGTGCCACGGTGGTGCCGGCCGCGCTCGCCGCCGCCGAGCTGTCCGGCGCCTCCGGGCAGGAGACGGTGGCCGCGATCGCGGTGGGCCTGGAGGCGTGCGTACGCCTCGGCATGGCCGGCTACGACCCGGCGGCCGGCAACTCGGTCTTCTTCGAGCACGGCCAGCACGCCACCTCGATCTGCGGCACGCTGGGCGGGGCGGTGGCCGCGGCCCGGCTGCTGAAGCTGGACGCGGGCGGCACGCTCGACGCGCTCGGGGTGTCCGCCTCGATGGCGGCCGGGCTGATCGAGTCCAACCGCAACGGCGGCACCGTCAAGCGGATCCACTGCGGCTGGGCGGCGCACGCGGCGGTCAGCGCCGCGCAGCTGGCCCGGCACGGCGTGACCGGCCCGCCGACCGTGCTGGAGGGGCGCTTCGGCTTCTTCCAGGCGTTCCTGCGCGGCGAGTTCGACGGCGACGAGATCGTCCGCGGGCTCGGCTCCGAGTGGGCGGTGCCCGGCATCTTCTTCAAACCGTACCCGGCGAACCACTTCACCCACGCCGCCATCGACGCGGCGATCGCGCTGCGCGAGCGCGGGCTGCCGCTGGACGAGATCGAGTCGATCACGCTCGGCGTGCCCACGCCGACGGTGCGTACCATCGGCCAGCCGATCGAGCGCAAGCGCGCGCCGCAGACCGGCTACGAGGCGCAGTTCAGCGGCCCGTACGCGGTCGCCGCCGGCCTGATCGGCGGCGGCGGTCTGGGCGTGGAGCTGGCCGACTTCACCGACGCCCTGGCGCACGACCCGCAACGGCGGGCGCTGATGGCGCGGGTCGACGTGGTGGCCGACGAGCGGTGCGACGAGATCTTCCCGCACCAGTTCCCGGCGGTGCTGCGGATCGTCACCCGGGACGGACGCGAGTGGGTGCAGGAGGTCCTGGCCAACCGGGGCGGCCCGCAGCGTCCGCTCAGCGACGCCGAGCTGGCGGTGAAGTTCCGCACGAACGCCGCGTCCCTGCCCGAGGCCACCGCCGCCCGCATCGCCGACGAGGTCCACCGGCTCGACCAGGCCCCCGACGTCCACGGCCTGATGGGCCTGATCAACCGCCGCTGAACCGAGCACGAGGAGCAACACCATGAGCACCTACGACCTGCTGTTGACAAACGTCCGCGTGGTCCGGCACGACCGGCCCGAGCCCGAGCTGATGGACATCGGCGTCACCGACGGGCGGATCAGCCGCGTCGCGCCGCAGATCGACCGGGCGGAGGCCGCCCAGGTCGTCGACGGCGGCGGCCGGCTCGCCTTCCCCGGCGTGGTCGACGCGCACCAGCACTGGGGCATCTACAACCCGCTGAGCGAGGACGCCGTCTCGGAGAGCCGCGCGTCGGTGCAGGGCGGCGTCACCACGGCGCTGAACTACATGCGCACCGGGCAGTACTACCTCAACCGGGGCGGCCGGTACGCGGACTTCTTCCCCGAGGTCCTGGCCGCGACCGAGGGCCGCTCCTACATCGACTACGGCTTCCACCTGGCGCCGATGTCGCGGGAGCACATCGGCGAGGTGCCGTCGCTGGTGGAGGAGCACGGGGTCACCTCGTTCAAGATCTTCATGTTCTACGGCAGCCACGGCCTGCACGGCCGCTCCGCCGACCAGAACTCGTTCCTGATGATCCCGGAGGGCGAGCGGTACGACTACGCCCACTTCGAGTTCGTGATGCGGGGCGTCCAGGCGGCCCGGGAGCGTTTCCCCGAGTTGGCCGACGAGATCTCGCTGTCGCTGCACTGCGAGACCGCCGAGATCATGAGCGCGTACACCAAGCAGGTCGAGCAGGACGGCACGCTGCGCGGGCTGGAGGCGTACCACGCGTCGCGGCCGCCGCACTCCGAGGGACTGGCCGTGTCGATCGCGTCGTACCTGGCGCACGAGACCGGTCTGCCGAAGATCAACCTGCTGCACCTGACCTCGGAGAAGGCGGTCGACGCGGCGCTGCGGATGGCGCGGGCGTTCCCGCACATCGACTTCCGCCGCGAGGTGACCATCGGCCACCTGGTGGCCGACATCGACACCGCGCACGGCCTGGGCGGCAAGGTCAACCCGCCGCTGCGCCCGCGCGCCGACGTCGAGGCGCTCTGGGGGTACGTCCTGGACGGCAAGATCGACTGGGTGGTCAGCGACCACGCCTGCTGCAAGGACGAGGTCAAGTTCGGTGAGCCGCGCGACGACATCTTCGTCGCCAAGTCCGGGTTCGGCGGCGCCGAGTACCTGCTGCCCGGCCTGGTCACCGAGGGCAACCGGCGCGGCCTGTCCTACCAGCGGGTGGCGGAGCTGACCTCGTGGAATCCGGCCCAGCGCTTCGGCCTGCGCAACAAGGGCGCGATCGCGCAGGGGTACGACGCCGACATCTGCCTGGTCGACCCGAACTCGACCTGGACGGTGCGCGCGGAGGACTCCGAGTCGACGCAGGAGTACACGCCGTTCGAGGGCTTCGAGCTGACCGCCCGGGTCACCGACACCTTCGTGCGCGGGCAGCACGTGCTCGTCGACGGCAAGGTCACCGGCGAGCCGGCCGGCCGCTACCTCGCCCGCCCGCAGCGGTAGGGGGAACGACTGATGGCGGCGGTGGCGCGCAGTTACCTGTACGTGCCGGGCGACCGGGCGGACCTGCGGGACAAGGCGGCCGGGCGCGGCGCGGACGCGCTCGTGCTCGACCTGGAGGACGCGGTCACGCCGGCCCGCAAGGCGCACGCCCGGGAGACGGTCGCCGGGTACCTGGGCGCCGCCGCGCCGGCCGGCCCCGAGCTGTGGGTGCGGATCAACAGCGACCAGGTCGCGGCGGACGTCGAGGTGCTCTCCCCGGCGGCGGCCGGGGTCTGGGTGCCGAAGGCCGAGCCGGAGCTGCTCGCCGAGGTCGACGCCGCGCTGGCCCGGGTGCAGCGGCGGCTCGGCCCGGACGCCCCGGCGTTCCGGGTGGTGGCGCTGATCGAGACCGCCCGGGGCGTGCTCACCGCGCCGCGGGTGGCCGAGGCGCCACGGGTGCTGCGGCTCGGCCTCGGCGAGGCGGACCTCGCCGGTGAGCTGGGGTTGCAGCCGGGACCGGAGCGGGCGGAGTT